>QBMH01000056.1 GCA_003249025.1 Leptolyngbya sp.
TCCCTTGCAGCATCTTTCCTAATCTATATTTCTACACTTAAAGAATCAACCCTAGCCTAGAAGAGTACGTTCTGATCAACTCCACCCAGATCAACGTCGAAATTTACCGCCGAGGCGAAGGTCGTCTCTGGCTCTATACTGCCTACCAGTCCCCAGACCTGATTAAACTAGAAAGCGTTGGGTTTGAGTTTCCCATTACTCTACTCTACGAAGATGTTTCCTTGAACGCCTAAAGGCTAGCTGTTGAGTTTGAATCGCGATCGCACTACAAGATTGCCGATCTTGTAGTGTTGTTTGGAAACAGGCGATCGCGAAACAATTCGGGAAGCAGAGGGCGATCTTGGTTGAAATAATAGGAGGACGATCGCTGCAACCAAAAACCAACCCATAAACTTGCAATCCCTAACTTTTGTCAAATACCCATAGGAGCAATTGTTCAATACATTGGGGGTACTTCTGCAAAAGAATGGAGCGCTCTATGGCATCTCACATTGGAAAAGGGATTAGCTTTCCACTTAAGACCAACGTGCAAGGTAGCCTTCAACTCAGCGCCGAAGAGCAAAACCTGGAAGAATGCATTCATTTGATTTTGCGTACCAGTTTGGGAGAGCGCGTGTATCGTCCTAATTTTGGGTCGCGGCTGTCGGAGTTAGTGTTTGCGCCGTTAAATACCAGCACCTTGCTGTTGCTACGGCTCTATGTGGAAGAAGCGCTAGAGGCTTGGGAACCTCGAATTGACTTGGAAGAGGTGCTGACCGATCCTGATCCAGTCCGGGGACGGGTCGATGTTACCATTCGCTATTCCCCCAAGGAGAGTTACGACAGCCGTAGTTTGGTTTACCCCTTTTATCTAGTCCCCGCCGAGCTATCTGAGTAGTCGATCGCATTCTTTGTGTGAATTTATTTGTGTGAAGGGAGAGTTTGTGGATTTTGATTTTCTAACTCAGCTACCCAAATCGGATCTAGACGATCGCACTTTTAAGGATTTAGTGGACGAATGTCTGCTCCGCCTACCGCGCTATTGCCCAGAGTGGACGAACCATAACCCGTCTGATCCCGGCGTGACAATCATCGAGCTATTCGCCTGGTTGACCGATCAGATGTTGCTCAGGTTTAACCAAGTGCCGCGCCGTAATTATGTGGCGTTCCTAGAGATTTTGGGAATTCAACTCCAGCCCCCAGCCCCAGCGCATACCGTGTTGACCTTTTATCTCACCCGCGCCCAAGATGCGCTGCGATCGGTTCCGGTGATTCCGATTGGCATTGAGGTCTCAACAGAACACTCAGAAAATGAGCCTGCCATTATCTTTAGCACTGACCAGGAATTGCGGATTGGGTTGCCCTGGATTCGGCATTTCCTGACGGAAGAAAGAGCCGGGGGACTGCCGGAGCAAGTACAAAATCGGTTGACGAATCAGTGGACACGGGATGAATTTGGGCGCTGGACTGGACGGCAGCAGCCTGTGTTTCAGATGATGCCCCAAGCAGGAGACTGTTTTTATCTCGTGTTTGACGCGATCGAACCCTTAGATGGCAACGTGATTGCGCTGACGATTGAGGGCGAACCCGCAGGCTCCACTGGAATCAATCCCAACCGACCGCCGCGCCAATGGGAAGCCTGGAATGGCGTGGAATGGCAGCCTGTGCTGCTACGAGAGGAAGATGACGGCACCAGGGGCTTCAGCTTTGATGATGTGGAACGACGAGGACCATCGGGACTGCGGGAAGCAGAGGTGCTGCTACACTTGCCCTTAAACTGGGTGCCCACCACATTTTCGGGCTATTATGGGCGCTGGCTGCGGTGCCGATGTCAGCAGTCGGAGAACGATCGCTTCAGTCGATCGCCGCAGTTGACAACGCTGTTGGCTCAGTCGATTGGGGGGCGAACTCAGGCAAGTGAATGTTCGCGGGTGATGAATGAACTGGTGGGTGAAAGCGATGGCACACCAGGACAAAGCTTTTTCCTGCAATCCCAAGGAATTTTAGCGCGGCAAGATGAGGAATATCTCCAGGTAACGCCGACCGGAGAACTGCCCCAGCGTTGGCGAGAGGTGGGAAATTTTGCCAATTCAAGTGCAATCGATCGCCACTATACCCTCGATTCACGCACGGGTCGCATTCAGTTTGGTCCATTGATCCGAGAGCCAAAGCATCTTCAAGAAGAGGTGCAGCTACGACGGCAAGTTCAGTGGCAGGGACATTCCTTTAATCAGGCTCAAGTGGAACGAGTGGAAACGCTAGAACGTCATTATGGCGCAGTGCCACCTCAAAATGCATTGCTACATATCGTGTCTTACCGCACGGGTGGGGGCGATCGCGGCAATGTTCCCCGCCATGCCTTGCGGGTGCTAAAGACAGCCTTACCCTACGTTCGGCAGGTGACCAACCTGGAACCGGGGCGAGATGGTGCAGATGCAGAAAGTTTGGAAGAAGCGGTACTGCGAGTTCCCCGGATGCTGCGGACGCGCAATCGAGCCGTGACTTCAGAAGACTATGAAACATTGACCCTGCAAGCCAGTCGAGCCGTGGGACGAGTCTATTGCCCCCAAAAGCAGCCGGGAGGTCTGCCCGGAGTCGTAACGGTATACGTGGTGCCGCGCGTGAATCTGCCCAATTTGGAACAAGGAATTGCCCCAGAGCAGTTTAGCTTAAGCGTGCCATTACGGAACGAGATCGAGCTATTTTTGGGCGATCGCTGCATGTTGGGCACCCAATCCTTCCTACAAGAGCCGGACTATGTGGGCGTTTCTGTGCAGGTGGTGTTGGGGGTTGAAACAGACTTTCAACAGGGAGCCGCCCGTCTGGAGCTAAGGCGGCAGTTGATCCAGTCGCTCTATCAATTGCTCAATCCGCTGACGGGTGGGCGACAGGGCACGGGTTGGAACATGGGGGTGCCGCTGTATCAGTCTGACTTGGTGCGCCTGATCCAAAACACTCTGGGCGTTCAGTATCTCGAAACCCTGCAATTGTTTGAACTGCGCCGGGAAACGGGTTGGCAGCGCCAATTAGTCACAGGTGGGGTGATTGATCCAGGGCTAACGGGGGTCATTTGTTCGTGGGCAGAGGTGCAGCGGCAGTCGGCACACCGCATCCAGTTTTTGGGTGAGGAATTGGAACCATGAGCCAGACCGATCGCCGCACTCTGAGCTTGCAACTACTCCCTATGTCTGTGCAAAATCCGCCGCCTGTGGGCGGGGCTGCGCCTTCTCTGGCAACTTGGGGCGCACTGGCAAATACGGAAACCTCAATGATGCCTAGCCTCTGCCTTTGTCCTGGTGAGGTGAGCGAGTTGCTGGTGCGGCTGGTGCATCACGGCGATCGCCCACTTCACTATGGTCTGCAAATCAATGGCACTATTCCTCCAAGCTGGTATCGGTTCTACACCGAAGGCTCGGAACTTCAGCCGAATCAGGCAACTGAAGCGGTGGTGCGGTTTCAGCCAGAAGCTAATTTTTTTGAGGCACGCCAAGTCGTCCAACCTGAACAAACGCTCAACTTGGACTATCCAGCCGAACTGCGGGTACAGGGACTTGCTACAGACTCACTTGCAAACCCATCAGATGACCCATCCGGATTATTGGCAAGTAAACCGTTTTACTTATTCCTGCGACCTCGTAGCCTGTATCCCCAATTCCTGCCGGCGGTCTATCAAGAAGTAGATTTTATCGGGCGGCTGCTGAAGGTATTTGAGCAATCCTTTGAGCCAGCGGTGAATACCTGGCAGAGCCTTTGGGCATATCTTGATCCCTTAACGGCTCCAGAATCGCTGCTGCCGTTTTTGGCGCAATGGGTGGGTTGGCAAAACGAAGTTACTTGGAGCGTGGCACAGCAGCGATCGCTGATTCGACAGGCAATGGAAATCTATCGTTGGCGCGGCACAAAACGGGGCTTGCAGCTTTACCTGCATCTCTACACCGGACTGCCCCAGCACGACCCGACGCGATCGCCCCAGCAACAGCCGATTCAGATCACTTCTGCGATTCAGCACGGGCTAGTTTTAGGCAAGAGTGATTTTGGTCCAAACGCAATTTTAGGCGGAGGGAAACCGTTCCACTTCAACGTCACATTACGCCCCAACCAGGGACAATTTTTGGATGAAGCGCTGGTGAGATCCATCATTGACCAGGAAAAGCCTGCGGTCTGCACTTATGACCTAGAAATCGCCCCAGTTGAGGAACTTGTGCATGCCTGAATCTCGCGACTATCCTCGGTTGGAACTGTTTGAGCGCTGGCAAATTAGGGATGGAATGCCGATCAATGCTGAGTGCTGGCAACACGCTCACACGTATCATCGTCATCGTCAAAACTTTCACTACCAATCCCTCTATGAACCCGGAATTGTCTATGGGCTGGGGGTGGCAGTCGTGCCGGATCAACCCGATGGGCGGTTGCTGCAAGTTCAGCCAGGAGTCGCGATCGACATTGCCGGCAACCCGATTATCGTCCAATCTCCTGAAGAGTTTCGCCTCACTTCTGCCCCTAACGATGGACAAGCCCTCGTGGTGTATCTAGTGGTCAACTATGTTGATCCAGATGATCTGCGGCTCAATCTGACGGCTAAAACCCAATACGAAAGCTTTCGTATTGTGGAAAAACTCCACCTCGATCCTCAGGATATAGAACTTTGCCGGATCGATTTGCAGGCAGGTGTGACCCAACTTCAAGCCCCGACTAATGTGTTTGCACCCAGTTGGAATCAGCTCGATTTTCGCGATCGCCGTCAGCCTCAGCCCCAACCCCAGCTTCGGGTGAGAGTGGGGCTTGTCACTGACGAATCCCCAGATAGTCTGACTCAGAATGGGTTTACCGATTTGCTGCGATCGCTGCCCGGTTTATATCCGACCCTGCACGCCGATTCGACGCTGCAAACCTTCTCAGCCCAGGCATTGGGGCGTGAATTTACTCTGGACTGTCAGTTGCTCCATATTCCTTACCACGTCTTGCTAGCTTTGCCGAATCCGGCAATTCAACGGCTGCAATCGTTTCTGGCACGGGGCGGCATAGTGCTGGCAGTGGCAGACTTTGATGCAGTGGATTTATTGGATTTGCTCGATATTGGGCAAGAACTGCGACTAGGGCTGCTGGAAGCCGAACGCGATCGCGATCTGTTCAATCAAACCGGGATTCAACTTCAACAGGAAATCACCGCCAATCAGAGCGCCATTACTGAGCAGATTACGACCGTCAAGCAATCTATCGCCGCGATTGCCTCCCGCCTCGGAGTATCCTCAACTGAACCGGGAGAACTATCCAATGCTCACCCATTACAGTGGCAACCCTTTACGTTTAGCCAGTTGCCCACTTACCAAGGACATCCGATCATCCTGAAAAACTGGGATGGACTGGTTCTGATGTTAGGCGATTTAACTCGCTGCTGGAGTCACAGCGCCAGCCCTCCTATCCCCCGCGAAACTCTCCGCTCTGCACAAGAATGGGGGATTAATCTGCTCCACTTCGCCGCCCAAAGGCAGCAATGGACTCAAGCCCTGATACCCATTACCATCCCCCCAGACGATCACCCCGACAGCCTCCAACGCCGAGTTTCAACTGAGCTTTGAATTTTAAGTTTTGAGTTCAGAGTTTTGAGTTCAGAGTTCCTAGAATCAGCCCCCTTCCCCTTTTGCTGCTCGTCACCCGTCACTCGCCACTCGTCACTCGTCACTCGCCCTTTCCCCACTCGCCCTTCCCCATGCCCAACCCTGCCACCAAACAGATTACAACCGTACTCTCCACCCGACAGGTGAGGTTGAGTGCCAGTCAGGTGGCGGCAGTGTTTGATGCGGCAGTATACAACGATAGCGATCGCTTCGCCTCCTTTCAACTGAAACTGCTAGCCGCAGGAGCCATGAGTGATGGCAGATCCTGGTATCGCCTTACGCCTTCAGTATCTGCCAAAATTCCGGTTGGCGACTGCACCCGCTTTCAGATCGAAATCTTTGACTTGCCGTCGATCGCCCAGCAGTTTAGCGGCACGATTGACCTGACGGTGGAAGTGACCTCACGCGAACTGACGAATCAGTACGATCGCCAAGCGTTGCGATTGATTGCAGATGGACTTCAGGGAAAACCGCCGACAATTTCGTTGCTGTTGCCAGTTGCAGAGGCAGATCCAGGAGATCGGGTGGCGATCGTGGCGATGGTTGCCAACCCAACGAGCGTCCCCCTAGAGGCAGTACTGCGGCTTCAGGGATTGCCCAATGCTTGGCTGACCGAAGGGACTCAGCAGGTGCTATCCCTGCTGCCGGGAAAACCACAAAAAGTGACGTTTCAGTGCGAAGTGCCTTCACTCCTAGAAGCGCGCAGCCAACTCTATCCACTCCAGCTAGAAGCGACGGGGCGTTTTCCCAGTGTCACCGCTACCGGGCAGTTGATTGTGCGACCGGCTGGATCGATCATTCTTGCCTGTGACCCTCTGGAAACGACGATTCCCGATCGCCTCAGACGATGGCTTAATCCAGCACAGGGCATCGCGGAGTTTGCGATTCAGTTTGAGAACCGGAGCAATCTAGAGCCGGGAGTCCGGGCGGCGATCCAGGAAGTCATCCCGAAACGACGCTGGTTTTGGCAAAAGCGAGAAAACCCCCTCAGTCCCGAATCAACAGTTGATCCGATAATTTTTGATCCCACGGTGCTTCCCCCTGGAGTGCAGTTCGGTGGATTACCAACTGAACTGCCCATGGGCATCACAGCAATTCCGCTTCAGATCTATCGGCGGTTGCCCTGGCTAGGCTGGACGCGATCGCGCCAGTTCCAAGTGACCGCGCAATCGCTTAATCCTGCCATTCCACTCCAGCCCGATACACAACTCCTCAAAGTTTATCTGTTTCCGATCATTCCCTTCTGGCTGCAACTATTGGGCGCATTGCTGGCGCTAGGATTAGGGGCACTTACCTGGATGCTGTTGAGCGATCCGGGGCATCGAGCTTCAGTCAACTCAGTCCGGTTCAATGGGCAGGGAACCGAGGTGCTAAGTGGCTCCGATGACCAAACTATTCGGCGGTGGCGGGTACACAATCAAACCTTAAGCACGCAAACCCGGATCGGTGATCTCAATAAAGCCGTGCGCGTAGTGCGTTACCGCCCTGTGAACAATGATCAGATTGCGATGGGGTTTGAAAATGGCGAAATTCAGCTTGCAAATCTGCTTACAGGACAGCGATCGCGGCTAACTCCCGATAAAGACGATCGCGTTTTCGACCTTGTGTTTAGCCGCGATGCCCGCACCCTGTTTAGCGCTCATGGTAGTGGCTTGGTGCTGCAATGGGAGATTAACCGTTTTAGCTCCGAACAGAATCAGCCGCAGCGTGCCTATGACACCCAGTTTGCGATTCAATCCATGGCACTGGTCGGCGACGATGATACCCATCTCGCGATCGGCGGTCGATTCAATCGTTTGATGATTCTAGAGGTTGCAGCAGGTACTAAAACACCGGGCAAAGGTGCTGCTCAATCTAAAAATGCGATCGCGGCGATCGGTGAAACCAATCCTGCGAATACCAATCCTGTAAAAAACAAGTCTGCCTTTCTGGAAATTGCCTACCCCTCTGGCGGTGCAACAGACTACATTTCTAGCCTGAGTGCTGCCGAGCAACAGCCCAATTTGCTGGCAGTTGCCGACACCAAAGGACAGGTTAGCCTTTGGGATATGCAGGAATGCTTGAAAAATCAGGGAAGCTGCAAACCTACAGATACCTGGTTGGGACAGGGGGGAAATCCGGTGAGATCGGTGGCGCTCAGTGCCGATGGCTGCTTTTTAGCCAGTGCCGGGGATGATGGACAGGTGCGGCTGTGGGCGTTGGATGGTCGGGGACTGCGGCGATCGAGCGCTTTAGAAGGACGAGTTTTAGGACGGACTAAAAAACCATTGAATGCCGTAGACGTGATTCAAACCCGCGAAGCCGTTTGGGTAACGAGCGGGGATGCCGATCGCCAGGTGCGGCTGTATCAAGTTCCGTTGACCGGGAATCGCATCAGCAATCAATGTCCGGTGCTAGGAGGTGGCGAATGAATGCCAATCAAATTGCCAATAGCCCTGTAACCTTTCATCCAGTCACCGTGGTGGTGTCTGCCTGGGATCAAAACCGGACTACGCCAGGAACCAAGCATTATTTAGGAGTGACGATCGCCAATCGGGGGGACTTGGATGCGGTGGTCCAGGTGCGTCTGGAATCTCCCTCCGATTTGCTGCGGCAGTGGTGTGCCCAACCGGAGCAATGGCTAGCGCTTTCCAGTGGCAAGAGCGGTGAACTCACCTTCTGCATTGAGGTGCCCGGAGATGCGTTGCCCCAGTGGTTAGACTACGAAGCCGTGGTAATTCCCCAGGGTGCCTATGCGGATTACTACCTGCCTCCGACGCGCTGCCGATTACAAATCCTCGCGCCCGAAGTTAGCGAAACCACTCAAGACCCGACCTTTAGCCTCAGCCCCATCACCACAACCGATCGCCCGCTGATTGTGTTAGGTGCTCCCGTCATCGTTGAGTTGATGGTGGAGAACCGCTCCGAACGAGTTGATCGCTTTCGCCTAGAATGTACCGGATTGCCGGAAGACTGGGGCATTCAAGTCGAGTATCCCCGCGACTCCGATAGTTTCGGCTTAGTGCGGCTGAACGACAGCTTGGGGGTGAATCCTAGCGATCGCGGCATGATTCGCGTACTGCTGCAACCGCCCCCCTTGCCCCTCGCTGGCAGCTATCTACCCACCTTCCGGCTTGCCTCAGAAAACGATCCCCGTTTGGGCTTGTTGGCGCTGATCTATCTCCAGGTTGACCCGGTTTATCGTCTGCAAGCGCAGCTAGAGACTGTTCAAAATCAGGTGCGCAATCGCCATCCTGCCCAATTTAATCTCCAGTTTGCTAACTTGGGCAACACTCCGCGCCAAGTGCAACTTCTGCTTCAGCCAAAAACGCCAATCGTAGCCTGCACCTACAACCTGGCTAGCGATCGTGTGACCATCGCGCCTCAAGCCGTCAGTCAAATTCCCCTAGAATGCGCTCCCCAACGCTGGTGGACTCGTCCTTGGTTTGGTAGCGGCAAGATCTACCCGTTTCAGGTTGAGTTAAGCGATCGCGATCTTCATGCGATCGATCCCGATATCCTGCAAGGGCAAATGATCTGGATGCCCCGACCTTGGTGGCAACTCCTGCTTACCCTGTTGGCAGGCTTAGGACTTTTGGGCGCATTGGCGTTCCTGATTTGGTGGTATTTTCTGCGACCGCCCATTCCGCCCACAGTAGTAGAATTCGCGGCTGAAGACAGCCGCTACGCTGAAGCCAATGGAGATGCGGCACGGGTTCGCTGGCAGATCGAAAATCCAGAGCAAATCCAAATGCTCAAACTCACGGGCTACAGCCCCGAAGGAACTCTTCTGAGTGGTCCGCTGGTCTACGAGTTTAAAGACGGCAAACCGCCAGTGGCGCTGCAATCTTTTTGCACTCAGGAGAAGGCTTTGTTGACCTGTAGCCAGGTTCGGACGGATGCGTTTCTGCCTGGAAAGTATGTGTTTGAACTGACTCTAACGCCCAAGGGCAGGCGCGCAACGCCCGTGATGCTGAAAACTAGCCCGATCGAAATTACTGCCAAACCTGCCCCAATGGTCACAGCCCTCGTGCCAAAGTCGCTGCTCTACCGCGAGGCGGCTCCTGGCGAACCTACGCCTACCGAAAAAGCAATCCCCGCGATCGATCAGTCTGGGATTCGGCTTGATTGGGCAGTGACGATGCCCGTCAACATTACTGCCCTGCATCTGGTGGGACGTGATCAGGACGGCAAGATGATTGGCGATCGCTGGTTTGAGTTTTCTAATTCGGGGGAATTGCCAAAGCTATTACGCCCTTTTTGCGAAGTCGGGCAAACCCTGATTTGCCGTAATGTACCGACTGGGTTGACGGCTGTGGGCGAATACCGCTTTGAGTTACAGGCACTCTCTGCCGATCAACCCACTGCCGAACTGAAATCAGAGGCGGAAATAAAACCCAAGGTGAGCGAGATTGTCAAAATTCAACCCCAAACGCCGCAAATCCTCAGCTTTCAAATTAATGGTCGAGAAGCCCCCGCCAAACTGCTGATTCCGGTCGCGCCCATGCAAACGTTACTGCCCATCCGGGTAACCTGGCGCGTTCAGGGTGGCAGCACCACACGGGTAGACCTGATGCCGTCTCCTGGCAGTGTGCCTTTAGTCGGCATGATCAGCGTTCCCTTAAGTCCGCAGGGCAGCACCACAATCGCATTGCAAGTGAAAGCCCCAACAGGCGAAATGCTGACTCGCTCGGTGACGCTGGAAACCTATGACCCGACGAGATCAAAACCTACTGCACCAAGCTCTGCTGCAAAGATCGCGCCACCGAGCAGTGTAGCTTCGCCGAGTGGATCGCCTGCATCGAGTGGATCGCCTGCGCCAAGCGGTGCCCCTTCAACATCTGTACCGATTGGCGTACCTTCGCCAGCAGTGGACGATCGCCTCGCTCCCTCAGAAGCACCGCCCCAGTTCAACCGATGAAAGGAGCAAGCCGCATGGACTGGACTGGGAAGGGATGGCGACAATACCAGGCAATGCTGTTGCTCCTGACCCTGAGCGCGTATCCGGTGTGTCCGGCATTGGGGCGCGATCGCCTGGAAAATTTGAAAGACCCCAATTATTGGATTCAGCTTTGTATGCTGCTGGCAAAGAGCAAGCCTGTAGATGCCTTGCCTGCCTGTGAACGGGCGATTGAGCTACGTCCGGGCGACCCTAAGCTGTGGGCACAGTATGGCGCGCTCCAACTGGGGCAAAAGCAATATCCAGAGGCGATCGCGTCGTTGGAACAGGCGATTAAACGGCAGCCTAAGAACTCGCAGGTGCTATCGGATCAATGTTTGGCGTGGGCAGAATTGGGAGAGACCGAAACCGCTATCGCTACCTGCGAAAAAGCATTAAAGCTCAACGTCAATTGGGGCGAACGATCGCCCGTGGTCGCTCAGCATCGCCGCAGCAGCATTATTGATCAGCCAGAAGTCTATCAGGAATCGATTAAGTTCTACGATGAGGCGTTGAAAAAACTGCCGAAGGATTCGCTGACGTTGGTGTATCGATGTGAGGCACTGGCAAAAGTAGGGGAGTTTCGCGCCGCGATCGACTCGTGCGAACAGGCACTCAACGGCAACGGCAATTGGGGCGGCGAAACTCCAACCTTAGCCTGGTCTAATCGAGGGTTTGCCTATCGCAGCTTGAATGAATTAGAACCGGCGGTGCAGTCATTGGATCGGGCACTGCAACTGAATCCAAACCAAGCCCCTACCTGGTTGCAACAGGGCACCACGCTGCGCCAACTGAAACGCCCGAATGAAGCCCTGATCGCTTACACTCGCGCGATCGAGCTACAGCCAAACTCGTCTCAGGCATTATTGGGGCAATGCATCGTATTGAATCAACTTCAGCAATTGGATAGCGCGATCGCCGCCTGTAAAAAAGCGATCGCCGCTGACGGAAACTGGACTCCTGCCGATATTGCCCAAGCTTGGAATCAGCAAAGTTTAGCGCTCACCAAACTGGGCAAGCTGGAAGAGGCGTTGGCAGCCGCCGATCGCGGTGTGGGAATGCGCCCCGACTGGGCAGAAATTTGGAATACTCGCGCCGTCGTCCTGTGGTATCTCAAGCGCACCGATGAAGCGCTGGTATCCGTGCAACAAGCCTTGAAGCTAAACCCGGATGATGCCCAAGCTTGGGCAAACCAGGGGCGAATTTGGCGATCGCTCGACCAACTCGATAATGCCTTGATTGCTTATGGTGAGGCGCTGAAACGCAATTCGCAAGATGCAACAGTTTGGGCAAATCAGAGTGCAGTGCAGTGGCTTTTGGGCGATCCAAATGCTGCCCTAGCATCTGCCAATCGAGCCATTGCTGTCAATCCCAAACTAGGACTGGCGTGGCAAAATCACGCGATCGCTCTAGTGGCTCTGAAACAATATACCGAGGCGCAAAAAAGCTATGAACAGGCGATCACCTGGGATAAAACCAATGCGGATAGTTGGGCAGGATTCGGCGTGGTGCTACTCCAACTAAGGCAATACGACAAAGCACAACAGGCATTGCAAACGGCGATTAGTCTAAACCCCAACCAGGCGATCGCTCAACAAGCCCTTAAATCTCTGACCGAGTGGCAAAAGCAGCAATCCCAAAAGTTTCCTAAAAAATAAAGAATTGACTAACAGCGGCTTCACACAACAGAACTGACGCAATTAATGTGCTTAAGTTTTATACAGGTGAATAAAATTTTGAATAAATGTGTCTAACTTTGGACTTTTGGTGATTGATTGACGAAAGTTGAATTGAAGGCAGAATATGCTTCGCTTTATTTGATCTCCGTTTGATTTCCAGAGGTTCCCCATGCTGCGTCGCCGCCGATTATCCTGGATTGCTTATGGACTGACGATCGCTCTGAGTACGATCGCCCTGAGTTTGCATTCCAGCGACAGCTACACCATTGAAGCCACCGATACCCTGCTTCGGCAAAGCCGCCAGCGCTATGACGCGGGACAACTCAACGAAGCAAAAGCCTTGTTGTCGGAAGTGCAGCAGCAATCTCAGGCAAGCGGCAATCGACTCATAGGGGCGATCGCCCTCAGCAACCTTGCCTTAATTGAGAGTGATCAAGGTAACTGGAAAACTGCCAATCAAGCGATCGCGGATAGCCTCCAGAGTGTGCGATCGAGTTCTGATGGCTCAAAAAATCCCCTCGTCCTGGCTCAGATCCTGAATGTGCAGGGACGACTGCAACTCGCACAGGGAAACGCACAATCGGCGCTGCAAACCTGGCAACAATCCGCCAAACTCTATCGCCAAAATGGCAACAGCAACGGCGAGATTCAAAGTCAACTGCGGCAGGCACAAGCGCTGCAAGCCTTGGGGCTATACGCCCGCGCCTATCAGGAAATTCTGTTTCCTCTACGCGATCGCTTGCAACAGCAACCAGATTCTGACACCAAAGTCTGGGGACTTCGGAGTGTAGCAGAATCGATCGCCATTGTGGGCAATCGCCCCGATGCAGAGAAAGTGGCGCAGACCAGTTTGACGATCGCTGAGCGGTTGAAAAATCCCCCGGCGATTGCCGCCAGCCAATTGACCGTCGCCAACTTGATGGCTGCCAGAATTCGGGAAACCCGCAGCATGGGTAATTTGGGAGAGCAGGAAAACGCAGAAATTCAGCGGGATACACAACAGGCGATCGCCTTCTACGACCAGGTTGCCGCCATTGCATCGCCCAATCGGCTCAGGGCACAACTCAACCACCTGACCCTATTGCTAGAGAGCGATCGTCTCCCAGAAGCTAGCCAATTTGCCAGCAGCCTCCAGCCAGACCTGCTGCAATTAGCGCCCGATCGTCCCGGCATTGAAGCCCAATTGAATCTTGCCAGTAGTCTACTGCGATTGCAAAAAGCCACCCAAACCGCCGATAACCGCATCACGCCCTTGCTCACAACGGCTTTAGACGGGGCAAAAAAGCTCAACGATCCTCGCTTGCTGTCCAACGCATTGGGGCATCTGGCGCGATCGCAGGAGCAAAATCGACAATTTGCCCTCGCCCAAACCAATACCGAACAGGCGCTCCTCCTGGCAAAAGCGGTCAATGCGCCCGAACTGGTCTATCGCTGGGCTGCCCAACTGGGACGGCTGCAAGAACAGCAGGGCGATCGCGGTGGTGCCATTCAGTCCTATTCGCAAGCCGTGGAAACCATGCGAACCCTGCGGGGCGATCTGTTGGGGCTAAATGCCGACGCGCAGCTAGTGGAGCCAGAAACCCTGGAACCCGTTCACCGCCAGTTAGTCAGCCTGCTGTTGCCCAAAGATGGCTCCCAGCCCAGCAGCGCCACGCTCAAAAATGCCCGCGATATCATTGAATCGTTGCAATTAGAGGAAATCAACAACTATCTGCGATCGGCGTGTCTTCAGTCCAAAGTTGAAATCGACAGCATCCTAACATCAAGTAAAATCTCTCAACAAACAGCGGTGATTTATCCGATCGTTTTGCCCGATCGCATTGCCATTATCGTCAGCGCTGCTGGACAGGAAACGAAGCTATACACGCAGCCTGTTTCTCAAGCAACGGTGGAAGCCACAGTCAAAGCATTGCAGTCTAGCTTGCGGAATCGTATCAGTTTGGGGTTTAAGCAACCTTCGCAGCAACTCTATAGCTGGCTGATTCAACCCATTGAAGCCACGCTGCAACAGCAAAAGGTGGAAACTCTGGTGTTTGTGCTGGATGGAGCGCTTCGCAGTGTGCCCATGGCAGCCTTATCCGATGGTCAGCAGTTTCTAGTGGAAAAATATAGCCTTGCCACCACGCCAGGGCTGAAACTGACCAATCCACAGCCCTTGCAGGCGCAAGCCCTATCTGGCATTGCCTTTGGGTTGACCGAAGCCCGCTCAGTCAACCTGCCCAACGGTGGCTCTCAATCCTTTTCTGAGTTGCCCTTCGTTAAACCGGAGCTAGAGGATCTGCAAAAGGAGATCAAACCTTCCGTCGTTGAGATGGATCAACAGTTTACCCGCGCCCAGTTTCAGCAGTTGCTCCAGAAATCTCAAGCACCGATTGTGCATTTGGCGACTCATGGACAATTTAGTTCAAGCCGCGATCAAACCTTTTTGCTTGCTTCCGATGGCGTGATTGATATTGATCAACTGGCAACCGCCCTCGGTGCCAGGGATAATGCCCGGACATCCGCGATCGAACTGCTGGTGTTGAGTGCTTGCGAAACGGCGATCGGAGACGATCGCGCTCCTCTCGGCTTAGCCGGGATCGCCTTAAAATCCGGCGCGAGAAGCACCGTTGCCAGTCTGTGGAAAGTGAATGATGCCGCCACCTCGATTTTGATGCAGCGGTTTTATCAAGCCGTGGCAACTCGCCGGGTGACGAAAGCAGTGGCGCTGCAACAGGCACAAAAAGCAATTCTCGCCGATCCACAGTTCCGCCGTCATCCCTACTATTGGGCACCGTTCATTCTTGTTGGCAATTGGTTATAACCGGAGATTCCTATGCTGCACCGCGATCGCGCTCCCCATCGAAGCTGGCTTTATCTGCTAGCCGCCATCACCTTAGCAGGATGGTCAACTCCAGTCACGGCTCAGGTGATCCCCGATGCCACCCTGGGCAACGGCAACAACTCCACTACCCTGATCAATGGCATCCGCACCGATATCAATGGCGGCTTGCGGCGCGGGTCGGCACTGTTTCACAGCTTCGAGCGGTTTGGCATCCTCACCAATCACGAGGTTTATTTCACCAATCCCGCAGGCATTCGCAACATTTTTAGCCGGGTAACGGGCGGCAACATTTCCAACATTGATGGACTCTTAGGCGTGAGCGGTGGTGCCAACCTGTTTTTCATGAACCCCAACGGCATCATCTTTGGACCCAATGCCCGTTTAGATGTTTCTGGTTCATTCCTAGCAACCACTGCCAATGTACTCCAGTTTGCCGATGGTCAAAAGTTCGCAGCAGATGGCGATCGCGCAGTTCCTCTAGTCGAAGTCAACATTCCGATCGGGCTGCAATATGGGGCAAATCCCCCCGCCATGCTGACCAATCGCGGCATCCTGGCAACCGGACAAGACCTCACCCTGGCATCCAATAACCTCGATCTACAAGGACAACTGCAAGCAGGCGGCAACCTGACGCTGAATGCCACTGATACGGTCAAAATCCGCGATACGGTGACAGAACCCTTCATGGCGCGATCGGGCGGGGATATGATGATTCAGGGCGATCGGGGTGTCGATATCCTGGCGCTGAATCATCCAACGATCACACCCTTTGTCAGTGGCGGCAACCTCAGCCTGGTCAGTGATGGCATTATCTCCGGTGATGCCCATTATGCAAGTGGCGGAACCTTTCAAATCAAAAGTATTTCAGGGCAACCTGCTAATTTTCTAAGTCTCTACGATCCTGTTATCAGTTCTGCTGGTGATATTGATATTTCAGGCACTTATAACGGTCCCGCGTTACTCGTGGAATCTTTGGGAGATATTCGATTTCTGGGAAATGTCAATATCACTGGCAATGACCCAGCTTTTGCCAATAATGCAAATACCGATCTAGCAACTCTAGGAAATTCTGCCGCCTTAATTGTGAGAGCAAACCGCAATGCACTTGCCTTTGCACCAAATGTACCCCCTAACACAACCTTTAGTGGTGCTACCTTTCAGGCTGGTGCTGTCCCAGCAGGGATCACGATCGGAGGTGGAATCACAACCAATGCTGGTCCTGTGATTCTAGAGGCGGTTGGACCTATTAGCCTTGGAGCAGCAGGTGGTTTTAGTGCTTTTGCAAGCTCGATCGCAATTGATACCAATGGTGCATTGACAGCAAGTGGGATTTTATCTGTTCGCAGAGATGGACCCCAAAGGGCAGGTAACATCGTTATTGGAAATAATGGAAACAGTGATTCTTCGATTAATGAGCCAGGAAGCCGCCAACCTAGTTCTGTAACAATTGGAGCTATCTCCACTCGAAATTTAGTTGCCACAAACAATGGTGGAGGTGGAAACATCACGGTGAAAACGAGCGGACCCTTTAGCACAACGGGTGCCGTCAATGCTGTAAGTGGTCAGCCTGCTGTTCTTGATATCACCAATCCAGATGTTTTCAGTATTGCCAGTGAAGCCAGCGCTGGTCAAAGTGGAAATATCAGCATTATTTCTACGGGTGGACTCGTTAACCTTGCCAATCGCAGAGTCAGTAGTGCGAGTAACTTTAATGGTAAAGGTGGAAATATTACCCTAGAAGGCACCTCAGTCGATACTTCAGGAGGAGTTATCCGTTCTCTCAATGACGGAACCATAATTGGTGGTGTTAATACAGGATTTACGCCTACTGGTGGTTCCGCAGGAAATGTAAGGCTCACTGCCACAGCCGGAAATGTTAGTTCAGGTAGTATCATTGCCTCTTACTTAAACAATGTAGATGGTGGTTTTGCCCGAATTAATCTGACCTCAAACACAGGTTCAGTTCTTCTAGATCAAGCTAGGTTAAGCACTACTAATCTAGGGTCTCGTGATTCTGGAGACATTTTTATTGATGCAGATCAAAACGTTCAAATTACCAATAGCACTGCGATCGAAAGCGAAGGGACATTTGGTCGCATCTTAATTGGAGATAACAGTTCAATTGATCGAGTTACTATTCAAAACAGTTCTCTTAGTGCTCAAGTTCGCGAGAGACATAATGTTGGACCGACTCCCAGCAGTATTCGTATTACTGCTGGAGAAATTCAGGTTAATGATTCCTCTATTGATGCCAGCACAGAAAGCGTAATTCGGGGCGGTGATGTGCGGCTGCAAGCTACAGGTGGAGGAACTGTGACGGTGAATGGCAGCCGTGTCCAATCCACAGTACGTCCAACAGCGACAGGGAATGGTGGCAACATTCAGGTGATAACGGGTCAGTTGAGCCTAGCAAATGGTTCACTTCTAAGTACCAGTGACCAGAGTACAGCCATTACAACGGGCGGCAATATCACTGTTAATGCGACTGGAGCCGTGGTATTGGAGAGGAACAGTAGCATTCGGACAAACGTTGAATTTGGTTCAAGGGGTAATGGTGGAAATATCACGATCGCAGAGGCTTCCTCTCTATCATTAACAGGGGGCAGTCGGCTTAGTGCCCAAACATCTGGAACGCAGGATGTTGGAGGAGATAATGCCCGTGCCGGAAATATTAATGTTACTGTGAATGGAGCTATTGATATTGCGGGTAGCAGTCCTGCGGGGCAGGCAAGTGGTCTGCTGACTTCTACTGATCAGACCGGCAGTGGTCAAGGTGGTAATATCGATATCCAGGCAACTGGAAATTTACAAATTCGCGATCGCGCAATTCTCAGTGCTCGAACTCAGAGTACCTCCGATGGCGGCAACATTACAGTTAATGTAAATCGCTTGGAAGCTCTGAATGGTGGGCAATTAACTACTACTTCGACGAATAGTGGCGCGGCGGGCACCATTACAGTTACAGCCCCTAATGGCGTACTGCTTTCTGGGGTCGCGCCTCCTCCTGGAGTCGTATCTCCATTTGTAGGGTTAGTCATCCCAGAGATAACCGCCACCCAGGACGTAATCGGTGATGGCACATTTCCTTACTTTGGCTTTGCCGTGACTGCTGCTGGTAGCATCGGCACTTTTGACATTGACAATGGTATTAAAACTGGAGGGGGCCCCACCAGTATTGACACAGAACTGTTCCTATTTAACCGAGATACAGGTGAATTGTTAGCATCCAATGATGATAATTTCAGCACACCGTTGCCGGGTGGGGGAGGTAGTATCAGTGGCTTAGATTCCTTCATTAACTTTACGTTTTCGACTCCTGGCAACTATGTTGTTGGCGTGGGCAGATTCAACTCGTTTGCCTCAAATAACAGCCTGATTCAAGGAAATAGCCCCCAACCAGGACAAACTTTTACGCTCGTGACAGCTATCGCAAATCAAGGCACGAGCAGCCCGCCACCCGCAAACCAAAGTCAAAGTAGTGGTTTTTTTGCTGAAGCCACAGGAATCAGTAATGCTGGACAGGTAAACATTAATAGTCGTCAGGTAACGGTTGCTGATGGGGCAGGCATTTCGACCTCCACTAATTCGGGAGTAGGCGGTAACATCACACTTCAGAACGTGAATACGTTGCAGCTAGATAACGGTCGAATTGCTGCTTCAACCTTGGTTGGGCGGGCAGGGAACCTAACGGTAAACAGCGGCGGGGTAGCAGCGGATGCGATCGCGCTCAGCAATAACAGTTCTCTATCACTAGCAGCAACCACACCGGGTGGGGCTGGCACTGCTGGCGACATCTCCCTTAACACCCGCCAGTTAACGGTTCAGGGGAATTCATCGATTTTTGCATCTACGGCTGGCAGCGGTGCGGCAGGTAATTTAACCGTCGGTGCCAATGGCGGCACTGCGGATGCCATTAACCTCTTGAGCGGCAGTAGCCTAGTTTTGGGATCAACCGGGAGCGGCAATGCTGGAAATATCCTGCTTGACACGCGCCAGTTGACCGTTCAAGACTCTTTGATATCCGCTTCAACCGTTGCAGGCACAGGGGGCAGCATCACACTTCAAAACGCGAATGACCTACAGCTAGATAACGGTCAGATCTCGGCATCCACTCAAACTGGTCAAGCCGGGAGCTTAAACGTCAATGCAGCCAACTCCGTCACCCTCAACAACGGTAGCGCTTTATCCGTGGCAGCAACGGGAAGCGGTAATTCAGGGGCAGTCTCCCTAACGACCCCGCAGTTGACCGTTAACAACTCGCAAATCTTAGCTTCAACGATTTCTGGGGTTGGGGGTGATATAACGCTTCAGGGACTCAACACATTACAGATGAATAATGGCGAAGTGGTTGCTTCAACCCAAACAGGACGGGCAGGCAGCGTTGCCGTCAGTGCCAGTGGAAATATCGACCTGCTCAATGGGAGTCGGATTGCGGTTGAAGCGAACGGAGCGAACGGAGTCGCTGGCAACGTCACGGTGACGGGCAGAGATATAAGCCTGGTGGGTGGGGCGAGTCGGAGTCGGATCAGCACCTCGGCAACGGGGGCAGGTGCTAGCGCTGGCAATGTCACCATAAACGCAGTGGGGCGCACCATTACCCTGCAAAACTCCGATGTGCTTGCCAGTAGCCAGCAAGGGACATCGGGGAACATCACTATTACCTCCCGACGGCTCGATTTAAACAATGGCACGATCAAAGCGGAAATTGGGCAAAACACAGCAAACCAATCCGGTAGCATTAAGCTCGATGTAAGTTTTCGATTGACCTTGGAAAATGAAAGCGAGATTTCTACCTTGGGGCGAAATGGGGCGAACGGTGGCGACATTTCCATCCTGAATGTCCGGTTTTTATTTGGCAGACGGGCAACGGGAGCAAACGGCAGTGACATTGTGGGACGGGCAGAAGGCGGCGGACGAGGCGGTCGGGTGTTTCTCGATCGCTCCACTCTCGTGCAAGGGTTTCTCTTCCGCAGAGCCGTGGATGGTAACCGCACCAATGACATCGACACCAATGGTCAGCTTGATAATTTCTCGACCAATGCCGACGAGGGCACACGCGGACTCTCTAAGCCGCTGATCATCTTCTCCGATGTGGCTCAGATTGCCAGCAGTGCCTGTGAAGCCGTGGGTGCAAAAGCTTCGACCAACAGTGAACTCCGGATTGCCGGACGCGGCGGAGTGGCATCCAGTCCCACGGCTCCCCTATCGGCTCAGGCGACCACCAGTGATTGGGTTTCCCTAGAACTGAGTCCCCAAGTGCCCGTGCAGGTCACTCTTTCCGATGGGAAACCCATGACTCTTGAACCTGGACAGGTTTATCAACTGCAAGCAACCTGTGTCAATGCTTGGAAGGAGCAACAGCGATCGCTGCTTTAATCACCTGCGTCCCCTACCTAATGTCCACCCTATGAAACTCATTTATCCATTAGCCCTTGGATTGGCTCTTGTTCTGATTCCTACCCTTACCCCGCCGCCTTTAGTCTCCCAATCTGAGGCAACCCAGATTGCCAAGCGCGGTCGTCGTCTGTTGTCTTGGCGTGTGGGGGTGCGTCCTTCCCTCTATCGAATTGGCGGGATTAGCCGCAGTGCCATTTGTGCGACTCAGGCAAAGATCACTGCATTCACGCCACCTGCGCGATCGCAAGAAACCGTTGACAACAAAAACACGACAGTCGATACCACCCTATCCAGCCATCCAACCCTGTGGGTGCATCTGGCATCCATGCCAAAAAACGCCCAAGCCCAGTTCACGCTACAAAACGCCAGTGCCAGCGAAGAACTGCTGAACAAACGATTTCCACTCACGAGCCAGACGGGCATTTTAGGTATCCGCTTGCCCAAAACATCCCCAGGACTCAAAGTCGGTGAGACTTATTTCTGGCAAATGAAAATCCAATGTGGATCAAAAGAATCTGAGGACGATCCGATCATTGGCAGTGGGGTGCAGCGGATTCAATTAAATCAGATTAAACCCATGCCGGGGTTTGATCCAAAACCCTTAGTGCAGGAGCTATCGCGGGCATCTGCAAGTGACAAGCCTACACTCTATGCAGAATTGGGCATTTGGCAGGATGCTGTGACGGCGCTCATCGACTTACAGCAAAAACAGCCGAATAATCAGGAATTGAAAGACGATTGGCGTAGTTTACTCAAAGAAGCACAAATGAGCGAACTGACAAATTCACCCATTTTGGGAGTGCGGTAACCTGCTATCTCTATTCACGATTCTGCATAAATCTGGTTTTTTCAACGTATCAATCAATAGACTCCATCCTGCTCTATCACTGCGAGGCTTCTTCCTATGAGTTTATGTCAAGGCATTAAAGTTATCTCGATCGCGGCTCTATTCAGCGCGATCGCCCTGGTCGATTTTGCCACGCTGATTCAACCCACCAGCGCCTTGCCAACCGGGAGCAACGTGATGGCAGCAGGACGGCGACGGTTGAGCTTTCGGACGGGGGTTCGTCCTTCGCTATATCGGGTTGGCGGCTTTAGCCGAGGCAGTGAATGTGGCAATCAACAAACGCTGACTGCCGTTGTGCCCCCATCCGCGCAAAATGCCGCAGTAGACAAAACGACCGCGACTCATCCAACCTTTTTTGTGTACTTACCGTCTTTGCCTGTCGGCAACGCTCAGTTTACGCTGCAAGATGAAGCAGGCGGCAAAGAATTGTATAACGTCAATTTTAAAGTAACGGGCAAGCCAGGAATTGTGGGAATTTCCCTGCCAAGTTCTGCGCCTGACTTGCAAGTTGGTCAGAAGTATTTTTGGCAAATGGCGGTGGCGTGCGATGTCAATCAGCCCTCAAAACTGAGCAGCATTAGCAGTTGGGTTGAGCGAGTCGCCCCACCCGTGGCAGCCAAAGACGATCGCATTTCGACCCTAGCTGAGCAAGGCATCTGGTATGACGTGGTGACTCTAGTTGCACTCCAGCGCTATCAAAAGCCAGACGATCGCGCGGCTGCCGAAGATTGGGAGGCGTTAATGCAAGATGCCGGACTGCCCCAATTCAAACAATCTGCGATCGTCCAAATCGTCAAAAAATGATTACTGACTAAAGTTAGGGGTGTAATTATTGGCTTTTCCGGCACAATCAGGGTAAGGCGATTTCTCTGTGTATCTCACCCATGCAGACCCACGAAACTCCCAGCTTTCAACCTGCCGCCAGCACTGTCAAAAACACTCTACCTGCCCCGCGTCGGTTTGAGGACCACACCGGGCAAGAACTCGATTCATTATCTAGCAATCCCTTTCCGCGTCGCCCCCATGAGGTATGGATGGGCGAACCGCGTGGTGGGTCTACCAATCCTTTTCCGCGCCGCCCCCATCAGGTGGATATGGGTGAACCTGCGATTCCCGTAGGGATCGTTTCACGAATCGCCCGCAAACCTGTCAGCCCACCCGTTCAAGCAGAGGGCAACCCTGAACCAGAGGCAAGCCCATTTATCTTTGGCAATCGACCCTTTCGGATGAATCCCCCCGATGCCCCGCCGCCACCGCCTCGCCGATGGGGGATTCAGGCAAAGCTAGCGATCGGGCAACCGAATGATGTTTACGAACAAGAGGCTGACCGAGTTGCGGAACAGGTGATGAGTATGAATTCTGCCGCCACTCCCACTGTGCGACGACAGGCGGAGGAAGAGGAACCAGAGGAAATCCAGACAAAGCCCCTAGCAGAAACCATTACGCCACTGGTGCAACGCCAAGCAGATTTAGAGGAAGACGAACCCATCCAAGCGAAATGTGAGGACTGCGAAGCAGAAGAGCCAATCCAGCGATTTGCCGATGGCACTGCTCAAGCCCAGCCAGACTTAGAGAATCGGCTGAATGCAAGCCAGGGTGGTGGAACTGCATTGCCGCAAGATGTGCGATCGTTCATGGAACCCCGCTTTGGTGCCGACTTTAGCCAGGTGCGAGTGCATACAGGCAGCGAAGCCGTGCAGATGAACCGCGATTTGAATGCCCAAGCCTTTACGCACGGTAATGTTCTAGGTTTGTTGTTTTCCATCAGAGAAACTGGTTTGATGGA
>QBMH01000057.1 GCA_003249025.1 Leptolyngbya sp.
GAACCGTTGCAGTTCGACCAGCTTGTGACACAGTAGTTTTAGTCGCACATCGCGTAGTTTCTTAGTTGACAAACAACAATTCATTTTCTTGAGTGACATAATGACTTCAGGTTTGCTGCTTAACGTGGCTCTCAAGCGGAAATCAGTTCTATGACTCGCCCTATTCGATCCATTCCAGCCTATATTCGGTCTACTATTCTGCCTTCCAAGCCAGCCCAACTGCTGATGAAAACGGGCTTAAAGTGGGATCAAGATAATTGTCCTGGTATGGCTGCTTCCCTGTCGTACTTTGCGTTGTTTTCCCTATTTCCGATGCTGCTGGTCATTTTGAGTGTGGTGGGTTCGCTGCTGGGTCCCAATACCGACGCGGTGAAATCGATTCAAGATGCGATCGTGCGCTATCTCCCCCCGGAAGTTCACGATTTGATCAAAGGAACGATTGTTTCCCTGAATGAAAACAGTGTGGGAGCGGGCATTATTGGATTTGGCTTGCTTCTGTGGGCAGCCAGTGCAGTTTTCGGGATTCTTAGAAGTTCAGTCAATAAAATTTGGCGATCGCCGAGCCGAGTTTCTGAAGCGGGATCGCCGCTCAAAATGGCGCTTTTCTTTATTGCTAATAAACTTTTTTCGTTTTTGTTAGTGCTGGGGGTTGCCTTATTGCTGCTGGCTGCATTGCTTTCCGACATTGCCATCAAAACCGTTCTTGAACTGACTGCCACCTTTCAGGATCGCTTCAGCTTGATTCAGGTTGACGAACTGCAATTAGCTAACTGGCTTCAGCTTGGTTCATCGTTTTTGATTCTAGCGATCGTTGGCTGCGTTTTATTTAAAATTTTGCCGTCCGTCTATGTGGCGTGGGGAGATGTTTGGGTAAGCGCTTTACTTACCACCTCATTGCTCGTGATATTGCAGCAATTAGTTAGCAACAGCGTGATCTCAATCGGCAGCCATTTCCTGTCTTATGGCGCAATTGGCAGCGTCATGATTTTGATGTTATGGATTTTTCTAACCTTTCAAATCTTTCTCTTTGGCTGCGTCTTATCCTATGTTTACGCGAATCTTTTTGGTAGTCGTCGAAATCGATCAGTGAACAGCTTGGATAGCTTGTCTGAATAGTTATAGAAGCTTCTTTTTGGATTTACTAACTGTTAAATCGGCTGCTATCTATTATTTAATTCGCAGCTCTATCTCCATGTTCTAGGTGCTATTTTTCACCTGAACTATGGACACCTCAAGCCTGATTTTACTTGAGTTAATGCCGATTCTGTGGTTGCCAAATTTTCGGAAATTGCGGCGCGTGCCTGAGCCACTGTAGAGCTATCAGGAATATTTTTCACTTTTTTATCCAAGTCTTCGTAGGCTTTTTCTAAATCTTTATAGGCTTTTTCTAAATCATCAGCTTTTGCCTCTTGCGCGTCGTCTTTTGCAGTATTCCTGAACTCCCTGTAAGCTTGACTCACCCGCTCCTCTGCTTGCCTCAACGCATCTACTGAAGATGTGGAAATACTGGCGATTTGATTGAGAGTCGCGATCGCCCGGTTTAATGTTGCCAAGTTGCTACACAGTTCGGCTTGTTTTCCCCTGACAGTTCCAATCACACAGCCTGTCAACAAAACCAGTGGTAGTAAAGCAAAAACAAAATTAAATCGTTTCATGCGTCACTCCTATGTAATACGCCAGTCGCCATGATTCACTGTATCCCTTTTAAATTTGTCGGTTAAATCCGTTCAGACTTATTGTTTAGTGCAACCCGAAACGCCCACGCGGTAGGTAGCTCCTTGCCGTCCACGGATGTTCGTATTGATTTGAATTGGTTGACGGGCTGAGCTTGGAGGCTCTCCAATAATCTGAAACGGAACTCCACCGACCAACCGCACTCCATCTCGTCTAAAGACTTGTTGGGCAGTATTATCACCGAACCTAAAGTTAATGATGACGTTGTAATTTTCGGGCGTTTGTGAGGTGATGGTGGCAATGTAGCGAGTAAAACGGGTGGCGGGGGGAACGACAAAATCGGTATCCCAATTGTTTCTTACTCCTGGAGTAACCCCTGTAGAAGAAACAGATTTTCTCACTTCATATCCTGAACCACTCAGAAGACGGAATGCTTGGCAGGTTTCAGCCGCATTAACCACTGCCTGGGTACTCAATGGAATGCTAGCACCCAGAAATATCATCAAAACTTTAGAAAATAGGCGGTTAGAAATCATAAAAAACCTCGGTTTGCAAAATGAAAATGAGCAGTAAGTCGGAGGAAAAGTTAAGACAAACAGAGTACATCAAATAGTAGATAAAAACACACTAATCTTTCATTAAGATTTAGAAACTATTCAATTGTTTCTCTTTAGGAAGAGCGGCAATAAGGATATTTAGGCAAGCCGATCGCAAACACAAAACACACTGCTGTAAGCGCGAGTGCAATCAACAGTGAATTTCTGATTCCTGTGTTTGCAGCATTGAGGTTAATGGATTGCAGGGATGGATAAATTGACGGTGGCACCTTGTTCGCAAATACTGCTCTCATTTCTTCTCTAGAAAACGTTTGCAGCATCTCTTGTAATTGGGCAATTACTTCAACTCGTTGGACTATTGTCAAGGTTTTACCCAGCTTTTCCAAAACGCTATCGACGATGCCTTGAGAGGTAAAAAACACCAGCGCCGTGCCCAAGATTCCTCGCCCTAAAGAACTCCCCAAATTCTGAATTGGATTATAAATTCCAGGGCATTGCGGTTTATCTTCTATGGAAGCGGATGAGAACGTGAGAACGCTAATATAGGACAAAAACAACCCTGAACCCATGCCCATAATAATCAACCCTGGCATTAGTTCAAGCGCGCTGACATGAGGATGCAAGCTGCTATAAAGCACAGCAATGCCGACAGCCAGCCAGCAAATGCCGCTACAGACGATATATTTAGGTGCGATGCGGTTGCCCAAAATCAGATACTTTACTACTGCAACTAGCACAATGGGCACAGTTAAGTTGTAGGGCATAATCGCGATCGCGGTTCTGAAGGGATTCAGCAACAATGCAATGGGCACAAACTGAAAGAGGTTGAATTGCACACCCGTTACGATCAGCGTATGCAGCATGGCGGCGAGCATCCCAAATATAAATTCTCGCCGACGCAATAGTCCAACTCGAAATAAGGAAGCCCGCGACCTCCTTGCTTGCCAACGTTGCCAAAAGCCAAAGAATCCCAAAAGAATCATGCCTACGGCAACTAAGGTGGGCACGATCGAAATCGCAAAGGGTGGGATGATCAGGCTCCCAATGGTGAACTCGCGTTTCGGCACCCACCAGCCAAATTCTGCTGCCAAGCCGATACCCACAAAAATAGAACTGAGTCCCAAAAATGAGAGCAGCCCTCCGATCCAATCAATCGGTTGCGGAATGGGCATAGTCAAACTTGGCAGCGATCGCTGGAATCGCAACACAAGAATTAGGACACTCAAAGACGGCAAAAATGCCCAACGCCACCCAAAATTATAGGCAATGAAGCCGCCCAGTATTCCCCCAGTTAGCCCCCCTAGAATTGAAGCTAAAATCAGCACTAAGTTTGTCTGTTCTTCATCTTCGCCGCCGTAGATCATCTCTGCGATCGCCCAAGGGCTACTAATCAAGGGTGTGGCAGCCAGCCCCGTTAACAGTGAAAAACTGATAGCGAGGATGCCAATGGTGGGACTGAGGGAGGTGAGCGCGATTCCGATACCATAAAGAATCAAGCCAACGCCAAAGATGCGAGTTCGTCCATAAAACCGACAGAGGTTTTCTGTGGTGGGCGCAAAGGAAGCGGTGACGAGGGAAAACACAACCAAAATGCCTTGGATGGAACCCACGCTCGAATTGAGTTCGCGTACCAGCGGAGACATGATGGCAGGCATGACGCTGACATTGTAGGCAACCATAAACAGGGTAAGGGCAATTGCCCAAAAGCTTTGATGCCTAATTTTTGATGCGATCGTCTCCTTCAAGGTTGCCATTGGTATCTGTGAAATTGGTTTCTCTTGTTGGGAGTATCAATAAGGCTTCTGTGATTAACCAGTGAAGCTAGAGTGTCGTATTGGGGATAGTCCCCCAACCATCCATAGCGATCGTTAGAAATCGAATCGGCTGGAACGCCTAAACCACCAAGCTCACCAATCAGTTTGTCATAACACCCCTCATGCCCTTTCAGTTTTTATATTTCAGCTTTTACAATAGTGGCTGATGTGTTTTTAGATTGAAACGATAGCCGTGAGGCAAAATGTGTAGCTTCACATCACAGAGCGCGATCGCTTCATCTTTCAGCAATCTATCCAGGTTGTTGTAAGTTGCGTCTGACTCATCAACCACTGTGATTGCGCCGCTGCCAACAACCTGAAATTCGTCGCCTTTGACAATGATGGCTGTATCTTCATCAATACCAAGACCCAGCACCGCAGGGTTTAGCACCAGTGCTGCCAATAGTCGACCCAGGCGACCTCGTTGAGCAAAGTGCTGGTCTACAACAATGCCGGGTAAAAAGCCCATTCCAGCACCCATTTCAACCGCGTCAACACTGGGATTAGAGACTGAAGCCCCGCCTACGATCATTTCATCGGGCATCATCGCTGCACCTGCGCTAGTACCACCAATTACGGCTCCTTCCGCATGGCGCTTGTGAATGGCTTTATCCAACGATGTTCCTTTAATAAAATCGACAATTTTTGATTGATCGCCGCCAGTGAAGAAAATGCCCGTGGCTTGTTCAATTGCATGAATCGCATCTGGCTCTTCGGAATCTGCGCGGCATTCAGTACGAACCACTTTCACCGATTCTGCACCCAACCGCCCAAAAATATGGGTGTACTCTTCCCCAACTTCCTTAGGAAAACCAGTAGCAGCAGTCATGATCGCAATATGAGCTTTCACCCCACCTGCCGCCCGGATAAATTCTCGTAGAACGATACAATCACCTTCTCGATCTTCAGCGCCGCCAATGATGACTAAAGCGCCCCGATTACTCTCAGTACTCATCGTGATTATTCCTAGATATATTGGCTGTTGCCAACTGCGATCGCAGTTTGAATTGTATAAGTCTGTTGGCTGAATGCCACCCATTAACCAGGAGATGGCATTCAATTGAACGGCTCTGAAGATTTGGCACCAATCCAATGAGCAGATCATGCAATGCCCCTAGCATTCCAGATAGTTCTCAGCAAACTCGCTGCACTGTTAACCCAGCAGTTTGGCTTTGGCAAGCTGAAACTCTGCGTCGGTTAGTGCGCCTGCATCTTTAAGCTGCGCCAGTTGCGTCAGTTGCGTCAACAGATCCGGCTGTGCGGCGGCGGCTACGGGTGCCGCTGCTTGGGCTTGGGTAGCTTGCACATTAGCAAGTTGAGTTTTTAGTTGCTCCATTTCGGCTTGAGCCTGCATTTCGGCGGCTTGTTTTTGCTGTGCCTGCATTGCTTTCTGATTCATTGCGTTGCTGGTTGCATTGCTTGCCGCCGTTGCAGTACTGCTAATCACGGCTGTCCTTGCCACCGTACCCAATAATCCCCGACCACCTCGTCTTCTAACCATTGGAGCCTCCTTAGAGAAAATGAATATATCGTCGAATCAATAGGCAGGCTAACGCTTTACCTAAACCTGAGCCGCCATCACCTCTTCAATCACGCTGCTGGGAATCCGTTCGCTCAGCAAAAGTTGACCGTCTGCCTTGAGAACCGCATCCCGGAATGTCGTCGCCCAGATATTCTCAAACAGCATCAGGGCGGCGAACGAGTTGTTATCTAAAGATTGAGCGATCGTTTGCACATCCTCTTCGGCAATTAGCCCAGAGATATCGGCAATGATTGGATCAAGAATGCTGTGATCCACATCCTCCATTTCATCAATTTCGGTCATCGTTACTTCACCGCTCTCACTTTTCCTAACAAAGAGAATGTCGATGATGCGAATTGTCTTATTCTCTACCAATGCCTTCAACGCTGACGCAATTTCATCTTTGATGAAGCTGTTAGGAAACTTGATGCACAGCATCTCGACTGGACCTAAGGACATAGCTTACTCTCCTGGTTTTAAGTTGCGATCGGCGCATTGCACCGAGTCAGTAGTCTTAGAAATCAACAGTATCGCGAATCAAGGGACAGGTCATGCAATGTCCGCCGCCGCGTCCGCGTCCTAGTTCAGCCCCAACGATGGTAATGACCTCCACCCCTTCTTTTCGCAGGAGGGTATTTGTGTAGGTGTTGCGATCGTAGGCAATGACCACTCCTGGCGACAGAGCGACCAGGTTAGCCCCACTATCCCACTGAGTCCGCTCCCTGACATAGGCATTACCGCCCGTCTCGACTACGCGCAACTTCTTCAGACCCAGTGCCGATGCCACGACATCCACAAAGGGTTTGTCTTCCTTGTGTAGTTCAATGCCACTGGGTTTATCACTCGGTCGATAGGAGAAAGTCCCCACATAGTTCATGATATCGGGATATAGCAAGACGATATCCCGGTCGGCAAAGGTGAATACCGTATCGAGGTGCATGGCTGCCCGAAGTTTGGGCATGACAGCCACGATCACTTGTTTGGCTGCACCTTTTGCAAATAGCTCGGCTGCGAGTTGGCTGATTGCCTGACGTGAGGTGCGCTCGCTCATGCCAATTAGCACAACGCCATTGCCGATCGGCATGACATCGCCGCCTTCTAAGGTTGCTGAACCATGATGCTTGGTTGGATCGCCCCACCAAATATTGACTTTATCTTCCCCAAAACTGGGGTGAAATTTATAGATGGCTGCCATGAGAATTGTTTCTTCATGTCGGGCGGGCCAATAGAGCGGGTTTAAGGTAACGCCGCCGTAGATCCAGCAGGTTGTGTCCCGTGTGTATAGGGTGTTGGGTAGCGGTGGCAGTAGGTATTCGGTAATGCCAGCAGCCTCGCGAACTAGCTTTAGCGTTTCACCGCCGTATTCTTCGGGAACATCGAAGGTTGATAGTCCACCGATGAGCGTTTCTGCGAGTTTGCGGGAGGGCAGGCTCTCTAGGTAGGCGCGGATTTCATCGACCAGACCCAGACCTATTTCATCGGGCACGATTTGTTGATCTAGAATCCATTTTTTTGCTGCTGGAATTTCGACGGTTTCAGTCAATAGGTTGTGCAGTTCGACGACTTCGACTCCGCGATCGCGCATCTTTGTAATGAAGTCAAAATGATCCCGCTTGGCATTATCCACCCACATGACATCATCGAACAGCAGTTCATCGCAATTGGAGGGGGTCAAACGACTATGGGCGATACCGGGCGCACACACCAGAACTTTTCGTAGGGTGCCAACTTCGGAATGCACGCCATAGGCGGTGGAACGGGTCTCGGTCGTGTATGTCATGGTTAATCCATTTGATTGAGACTGAAGAAGTTTTGAGTTCTAAGTTTTGAGTTGATTATTCATAGTTCAAAAGTGCAGTCAGTGCCCCAACGGAAAGTGTCTCCTTGGCTGATGCGGCACCATAATCTTGTTCTGGTGCCGTACTATAGTCCTGCTCGGATGTCATACTGTGCTCCTGTTTACTGCTTGCAATCGGGTCAATCTCATCGGTTAATTTGCACTGATGAGATTGCAGTGACATGAGGGACACTTATTGGCAAGCTAAAACGGCAACACGGTAGGCAGTGTTACGCTGACCTGTAACGCGGCTGTTGATCTGGAAGGGTTGCTTATTGGTAGGTGTACGGAAAGGCTGCTGATACAGATAAAACCGCTTTGCTTGAATTGTGCGATCCACTGCTCTTGAAGTGGTGTTGTCGTTATATTTGAGATTCACCTCTATGCCATAACGCTCATTGTTTTCAGGAATAAGTTTGCCAATGTAGCTGTTAAAGCTTGTACCTGTTGGCACCACGAAATCAACGTTGGCGTTTGAGTTATTGGTCTCAATCACCTTCCGAATTACGGTGTTCCTAGTAGTGGCTTCTCTCAGATAAACACAGCCTTTAGGGGCAGCAGGGAATGGTTGTGCCTGTGCGGGTTGAGGCAGCATCATTGCCGCTGTCGCCAGATAAAGTGCAGTTGTGGTTGTTAAAAGTGTTTTCATTGTCGTCACTCCTTGAGTAGACATGATTTAGTGCGGATGTGAATAGCAACCCGGCAATGTTTGTTCTTACCCATTTGAGGTTGTGCTTCGACTTCGCTCAGCACGCGATCGCTCAGTGGGTTGAGCGAAGTCGAAATGTTGGGTCTTTTGTTGCCGGGTTAATAGATGAGATGTGAGAAGCTATCCATTCCTAGATCGTGTCCTGGATCGTGAAAAGTTTAACTACACTTCTGAACCAAAGTCTTCGCGTAGTTTGGTTTCTTGCTCGGTGGACAGGTTGGATTGAATCAATTGACCTCTTTCTTCGGGTGCAAATGCGGCTTCAACCTTATCTACAGTGACTTGACCCGTCAGCAAAAATAGGGCAGAAGTGCCCTCTGTGACTTTGCTTTGTACTTCTTTGATGAAGCTATCATCAATGCCATAGTCGGTAAATTTGCCGGTAAGCGCACCGGTAGCGGCACCGATGAGTAGACCAAAAAGCGGCACAAAAAAGATTAGACCAAACAACATGCCCCAAAATGCACCGCCGAGGGCACCCGCTCCAACTGTATTGAATGCTTGGTTGGTTTTAGGGCTTTTCCGTCCTTGAGGCCAGGATACGATCGCCGCATCTAAAACTTGAACGATCTGCTGTTTCTGTAAGTCTCCTAACTTTTTCAAAGCATTCTCTGCGCCATCAACACTGTCGAATTTCCAAACGGTTAAAGTAGACATTGTTTCTCCTGGGTTAATCTTTACTTAAAGTCCTCTTTATATCTCCCTATTTCAGCGACTTAAAACTTCAATAGGTTGCGATCAATCTTCATGATTCCATCCCACCAAGCTAGAAACTTGAGCAGATAGAGTAGAAGGATTAAACGGCTTAGCGATCGCTCCAGCAAATCCCATTTGGTGAAGCTGCTTTAGTGTAAACCAACTCGCTCTCGCAGTAATCAACAAAATTGGAATAGATTGAGTGATTGCGTATTGCTTCAACTGCTCAAGAAATATCAGAGCATCTGTTTCGGCCGTTGAAGCATCTAATAAAATCACATCAGGATAGGTCGTTGCACATAAATCAACTCCCTCTTGAATTGAGTTTGATAGGGTAACTCTCCAACCGCCAAACTCGATTAAACATGTGTGCAATATCTCTCGAATACTGGCTTCATGCTCAATCAACAAAATTGACTTAGTGGTCATGAACAATGCCCTTCTGTCACAAAAAGAGACAGACCTTATTTAAGGGATTGATTGAGAAGTTGCTTAAGCTTCTCTTCAACCTGAGAATGCTGATCAAAGTCTAATTGCACATCTTCCAACACTTGTCTGGCAACCGCTACCATTACCTGTGCAGAAGGATAGTCATGCTCATAAAGCTTTTGCAAAGCTTCACTTAAAACATTGATTGCGATTTCAACGTAGCTAATTTTGGATGAGTCATTGTTAAACATGACAGAAACAAGTGAGAATTTGTTGAACTCATTCGTCCCTTAGAGTAGACCAAGAAAATATGAAACTAATAGGAAAACATAGGTTTATATATTCCAACCCAATATTTCTGCAACTTGGCTCCAAATAGTTAGCGGGTTAAAAGGTTTGGTGATGATGCCTGCAACTGCTAGCCCTGAAAATTGCTGGCGATCGCTCGACAATACTTTCGCCGTTAATACAATGACTGGAATATGCTGAGTCCGAGGATTTGCCTGAAGTGCCTCACACATCTGAAACCCATTCATATCAGGCATTGATATATCTAACAGAATGGCATCCAAAGTTTTTGTCTGGGCGATTTGTAAGCCTTCAATACCCGATGCCGCAGCGATCGTCCGCCAACCCGCAAACTCTTCTAGCGATACTCGCACCACAGCCCGAATATCATCGTCATCATCCACAATTAGAATTTGCTTCGTCATAAGCAGAAGGCGAGGGGTAAGGAATCAGGGGTGAGGAACCTGTCATTTGAACACTCAGGAATCAAAATCCGGAATCTGAAGCCTGAAACCTAAAACCCGGAACCCGAAACCTGAACAAGAGGCAAGGTGAAGTAAAAAGTGCTTCCTTTGCCGAGGGTGCTTTCTGCCCAAATTTGTCCACCATGTTGTTTCACAATGTTTCTACAAATTGCTAGCCCTAATCCGGTTCCCCCCTTCTCGCGAGAATCGGAGACATCGACCTGCTGGAACTGTTCAAAAATAAATTCGAGTTTGTCTGCTGGAATGCCACGACCTTGATCGGTGATGGAGAAGAGAATTGAGCCAGGATGGGAGCTTTGAGTTTTGTTAGCGTCAGCGGCGCTTTGCGCTTTTGAGTTTTGAGGTACTTCTGCCTTCCGCATTTCTATTTCTATTTCTATTTCTGTATCCTGTGCCCTGTGCCCTGTGCCCTGTGCCCTGTGCCCCAATTCTGCTTTGAGCCAAACCGTATCGCCGGGATCTGAAAACTTGATGGCGTTACTGAGGAGATTAGTGAGGGTTTGAATGATAGCATCGGGCGCTGCCGAAAGGGTAGTGGAAAGAGGAGTAAAAGAAAGAATGACGGCGGACTGATCGGCGATCGCTTGAACGCCATCGATTGCCTGTTGCATCAAATCGGCAACCTGGCAGGGTTCCATCACAAGCTGGACTTTGCCAGATTCCAATCGTTCTAAATCAAGAATATCGTTGACTAGCCTCACCAGACGATCGCTGTTGTTTAGAGCAATTTGCAGCATATGTTGCGCTTTTTCGGGGCGATCGTTGAAAATACCCGATTCTAAGATTCCAAGCGCCCCTCGAATTGAGGTTAATGGCGTGCGGAGTTCGTGGCTGACGACTGAAACAAACTCGTTTTTCATTTGTTCCACTTTTAGGCGATCGCGAATGTCTTGGATGTGTCCTACAAAGTAGAGCGGTTTCCCATCCTGATCTCGAATAGGCGCTGTATTCATTAACACCGGAATAATTGCTCCTTGTTTCGTGATATATCGTTTTTCCATTTGGAAAGACCCAATCTCACCGACTAGCATCTGGCGAATACCTTCAACATCTTCCTCTAAATCCGCCGGATGGGTAAGGTTCTGAAAAGTTAGCTCTAATAGCTCCGCTTCTGTGTATTCAATCAAGTTGCAATAGTAAGCATTAGCTCTGAGAAATTGCCCAGTTAGTGAAACCAACGACATTCCAATCGGAGCATCATCAAACGCTTTACGAAATCGCTCTTCACTGACTCGTAGGGCTTCTTCTATCTGTTTGAGATCGCTGATGTCTACAAATCCTCCAATCGAACCTCTAACCTTGCCTTGCTCATCCCGCAAGGGGGAGGCATAGGAAAGCAATTGAATCACCGTGCCATCAGCATGGACAATCTCAACTACTTCATCCCGGACCTCAACATTGTGGGCGGATGCATACTGCATGGGCAAATCTTCGACCGAGAGTTCTTGACCCTCCCGATACACTCGATAAGCCGGACGCTCGGCAACAGGGGCACTTGGGGAGGCATTAGCATTCAGCGGCACTCGCAGGATTTCAGATAAGCAGGGATTGATCCGAGCGAATCGGCACTCTGGGTCTTCCCCGATCGCCACCCCAATCGGCAACACCTCAAACAGGGTTTGTAGGTCGTTAACCCGCTCCGTTAGCTGCTGATTAAGCTGCTGAATTTCGGCTTCGGCTTGCTTGCGATCGGTAATATCGCGCCCGACCGATTGGAATTCAATAAACTGCCCCTGCTCGAAAATTGCCCGACTGTTCCATTGAGTCCAACGCAATTCTCCGTGGGAAAAGACCCGATTTTCGATCGTCACGGTGGGGTTATCCTGACTCATCGAGCTAATCAGGTGATTGACTCCATCGCGGTCTGCTTCAAAAACAAGTGGCTCATAACGGCTGCCAAGCACCTCGGCTGGGTCTAACTCAAAATAGCGGCAAAAGGTTTCATTGGCAAACGTGAGCGTGCCATCCGGTTGATAGCGACAGATCAGTTCTATTTGATCCTCTACAATGGCACGATAGCGAGCTTCACTCAGTTTCAGCGATTCTTCTAGCTGTTTATGTTCGGTAATATCATCTGCCAATCCCACCATTCGTAAAGGTTTTCCGTCGTCATCGTAGACAACTAACGATTCTGACTTGATCCAACGAACGTCACCATTCGCGCAAATGAGGCGGTATTGCAGGCATATCTGGTTGCCAGAAAGTAGCTGATTAAACCCCTTCAAAACATAGTCTAAATCGTCAGGATAAATCCGATTGAGCCAAGAGTTTGGATCTTGGTAAAGACTTTCGCAAGAGTAGCCCCATAGCCTTTCGTAAGATGGACTGATGTAGAGATACTGCCCCGTGTTTAGAGCTACCACATAGGACACTTGATTGAGGGTTTGAGTGATCTCCTGAAAGCGAACTTCACTTTCTTGCAGGGCAATTTCAGCCTGTTTGCGATCGCTAATATCGCGCCCAACCGATTGGATTTCAATTAAATGCCCTTCCTCATCAAAGATCGCTCGATTATTCCACTGAGTCCAGCGAACCTCTCCTTGGGCGACAACCCGATTTTCGATCATCACGGTTGAGTTTTCCAGACTCATGGAATTGACCAGTTGAGTCACTCTATCTCGGTCTGCTTCAAAAACAACAGGCTGGCATCCAGTGCCGATTACCGTCTCTGGGTCTAGCTCGAAATAGCGGCAGTAAGCTGCATTCACAAAGGTGAGGGTGCCATTCAGTTGAAAGCGGGAAATCAGTTCAGTTTGATCTTCAACAATGCCACGATAACGGGCTTCGCTCAGTTGCAAAGCCGCCTCCATCCGATTGCGCTGGGTCAAATCTCGAATCACGACGAGTACTTCATCGGTATTGAGCGGCATGACTCTGGCTTCTTGCCAAAGGGGTTGTCCTTGCACTAAAAGAGGAAATTCATAGACCTGAATTTTTCCGGTTTGCAACGCTGCTGTAGCGGCAGATAGGCGCTGTTGGGATGCTTCAGGCGGCAAGATGTTGCAAATATTTTCCCCTATCCTCAAATTTGGAAATTCTATGGGAAAGTCGGTTGTGGGCTTGAAATCTAAGTAGGTGCCATCTCGATGCATCCGAATAATTAAGTCTGGCAAGGCATTTAAGATCGTGCGGTTAAGGGTTTCGCTTTGTCTAAGTGCCGCTTCCGCTTGTTTATGTTCATCTTCTAACCGTACTCGATCGCTGATATCCCTGCCAATGCCCAGTAAATAAGTCTCGCCGTTGATTTCAATGAGTTCGGCAGACACTAAAACCGTTTTAATCTGTCCTGTCCGAGTTTGGCTATGCACTTCCAAATTGCGAACCTGTCCAGTTTGCTGCAATGTTTCGCGAAATCGGATGCGATCGCCCAGATCACCCCAAATTCCCAGATCCACCAACCGCTGCCCGATCAGTTGTTCGCGGGAATATTCCAGCACATCAAAAAAGCTTTCATTTGCTTCTACACATCGCCCTTCTGCCAATGTGGTTAGGGTGATCAGGTCGGGACTGGAGCGAAAGATAATGGTAAATTTTTCCTCTGATTCTGCCAGGTCTGCTTTGATGCGATTAAAGGACTGTTGCAGTTGATCCGACATTTGGTTAAACGTCTGTGCCAGACTGTTTAACTCGTAGATTAGGGTATCGGTGGGCAGTTTTTGGTCGAGATTACCGGCTGCCAGTTCACGGCTTGCCCGGTTTAATTGGGTAAAGCGGGCTGTAAGTTTGTTTGCGGTAAGTAACCCCAGCCCGATCGCCCCACCCAGAGTCAGCAGACAAAGCAAAATCGTGGTGCGGGTATGATCCCGAATGGCTGCAATAAAATGGGATTTTGGAATCACCGTCACAATTTGCCACTTCAGCCCGTATGGATCTTGAAAAGGCGTGATTTTTAGGTCTTGCAGTTCATCCTTGTAGCGAAATTCTAGATATTGGGGTTGATTGAGCGCTAATGCACCTGGACGATCGCGCAAATATTCACCTAGCGATCGCGTCAGACCATCCTGACTTTGATCTAGGTTGAGTTGCTTAAACTGGCTCCGAGAGACTGCGCCAGCCACAAGTTTATAGGGGTATTCTTCGGTTGATGTAGCAATCATGGCACCGTTTTGATCAGTGATCACAACTCGACCAAAGCGACTTATATCTAAACGATGCAGAATCTCACTTAAATAATCTAGGCGCAGATGTACTGCAAAAACTCCTAATAGACGATTCGTATCGCGCTGATAAACAGGCTGTGAGGCATCTAAAGTCAAAGCCTGCACAGCGCCATACTGAGCAATCGGATTCCAGCCCGGTTTGCCCGTTTTCACGGCTCGTTGATACCAAGGGCGATCGCGGCGAACATCCAAGCCATTGTTAATGTGGATGAGTTTTTCTGGTTTGCCTTGGCTATCTAGGCGGTAAATCCGAATTTGGTCTGGACGCGGCGGATCGGCAATGCCCAAATTTATAGCGGGGAATCGTTCCACTACTCTAAATCTGCCTTCAGGATTGACAAATAAGATCGCCGACACCTGGTCAAACTGCTGCAATCGGTTGAACAAAGCCGCTTCCAAGGCTGGAACATTCTGAGGATCGATCTGCCCCTGATTGACGGCATCTACATTCAACCGATTAATCAATAAAGGCGTTTGCAGATAGGTTTTGAGTTCCTGCGCCACGCGCTCATTTGTTTCTGCAACCAATCGCTGTCCTAAATCGGCTACAGACTCCTGTCCGCTTCGATAGGACAAGTAGCCCACTAGAACCACTGCTCCTACGGTTTGCAGCACAAACGGCACGACTAATATTGCCCGCAAAGGGATATTAGTGATTAATTGATGGAGTCTTTTTGGCAGGGCGATCGCCATGAAAGATGCTTAGCGCGAAAGGGATTAATCACTATATATCAGACTGGATTGGGATCTTGTACTAAGTTGCAGATCAGGGTTCGGGTTTCGGAGTTCATCCGAAGTTGCAGTCAAAGTTGTAAGCTTCAGGAACTAGCTGGTAAGCTTAAGCATTCACTTTCATGGCACGAGTGAGTCGAGCACTTCCCCCTCTTTCAGCAGAGGTTCAGGAAAAAATCGCACTGCCCCCAATACTAGAGAACTCTGCCCTGTATCCACGTTTAAGATTGCTTGCAGCCGCTGGCTATGAATATTAGGGGCTTAATTTATAGATTTAGATGAGATTACCTGGATTAGCCATGACCTATATTCCCGAAAATGCGCTGATTATTCAAAGCGATCGCTCTGTGCTTCTAGAGGTACATTCGCCCGGTGCCGAGGCGGCTCGTGACGCGATCGCGCCCTTTGCAGAACTGATCAAAAGCCCGGAACATATTCACACCTATCAGATGTCGCCGTTAAGCGTTTGGAACGCACGAGCAGCGGGAATGCCCGTGACAGAGATGATTGCGGCACTGCGGGAACATGCCAAATATCCGATACCGGAGGCAGTTGCCCAAGAAATCGCATCCTTGGGGAGTCGCTATGGGCTGACGGTGATTCAGCGGGCAGACGACGGAGATCTATTGCTAAAAATGGCAGACTTGCCCCTAGCAGAATTGCTCAGCCGGAATACGGCAGTTTCAAAACTTTTGGGCGATCGCGCCTCAGATCTGATCTTTCAAGTCAACGCTGCCAATCGCGGCGTGCTGAAACAGGCGTTGCTGGCAGCAGGCTATCCGGCGGAAGATTTAGCGGGCTATGTGGACGGGGATGCCTTAGAAATCCAGTTGCGATCGCTGAGCCAAGCGGGTGTGCCCTTTCACCTGCGAGACTACCAGAAAGAAGCAGTTGCAGCCTTTTATCAGGCAGGACGAGTTCAGGGCGGCAGCGGCGTAATTGTACTGCCCTGTGGAGCCGGAAAGACCCTGGTGGGCATGGCAGCCATGACTGCCGTGCAGTCAAACACGCTGGTTCTCACCAGTAGCCTCACCTCCGTGCGGCAATGGCGACGGGAACTGCTGGATAAAACCACCCTGCCAGCAGACGCGATCGCCGAATATAGCGGTGAGAGTAAGCAAACAGCCCCCGTCACCCTGGCGACCTATCAGATCCTCAGCTACCGCTCTAGTAAAGACGGGGAGTTTCCCCATTTTCAATTGTTCAGTGCGCGATCGTGGGGCTTGATTATCTATGATGAAGTGCATCTGTTACCTGCGCCGATTTTTCGGATTACTGCCGAACTGCAAGCCCGTCGCCGCTTAGGATTAACTGCAACCCTGATTCGTGAAGATGGCAAAGAAGGCGATGTTTTTGCGCTGATTGGTCCCAAACGCTACGATGTGCCGTGGCGCGAACTGGAAGGACAAGGCTTTATTGCCGCTGCCGAATGTACTGAAATTCGGGTGCCGCAAGATACAGAGCGCCAGATGGAATATGCTCTAGCCGCAAAACGACATCAATTCCGCATTGCCGCCGAGAATCCGCGCAAGTATGAGGTTGTGCAATCTCTACTACATCAACAAGCAGGACATCGCATTCTGATTATTGGTGAATATCTTGATCAACTCAAGCAGCTTGCAGAACTCACTGGACTCCCGGTTGTCACAGGCAAAACCACGCAGCCAGAGCGCGATCGCCTGTATGAAGAATTTCGCTCTGGCAAGATCAGCGGATTGATTCTGTCGCGAGTCGGCAACTTTGCCCTCGATCTGCCCGATGCCGATGTGTTGATTCAGGTATCAGGCAAATATGGCTCTCGGCAGGAAGAGGCACAGCGATTAGGGCGAGTGCTGCGACCAAAAGCCGATGGGGGCAGCGCCCAATTCTACAGCTTAGTCTCTCTGCGAACCTGTGAAGAAGACTTTGCCCGACATCGACAACTCTTTTTAGCAGAGCAAGGCTATAGCTACCAGATTGAAATTGTCGATGATTAACCGGTGCAATCACAGAAAACAGGTTGGATGAAATGGTTCTAGATTTAAGGGATTACGCCGTAGGTAATGCCGAGTTGTTTGAGCCATTTGCGGTAGGCTAGGGAGCCGCGATCGCAGGGCACATGAAACTCGGCTTGGGGATTCAATGGTAACCGTTTGGGATTGTGCGATTCTAGATTACCGAGGTCTTGGGCAAAGACGGTATCTTGAAAAGCGATCGCGGCGGCTTCTTGACTCGCATCGATAAAATTTGCGCCTACCCACATCCAACCAATGCACTCTTCTTCACTAACAGGAGTGACGCAATATAAAATAGTCAGACATTCGCCCGTGGGGGTATCTTTGCGAAGATAGGCGGCTAATGGACGCAAGGCAGAATATTGATAGAGGGCATAGGCTCCTTGTCCAGTGCCGAGGGGATCGGGTTGCCAAACTTTGATGTTATGAAGATGAACCCCGCGATCGTCTGTTGAAACTTCGTAATCATCCACGGCGGTGATGGCTGGATCGCCTAAAATGCCGGAATGGAGGAAGGGAAAGTGCGCCACATCCAAGAAATTTTCGATCGCTCGATATCCTCCTGTTTGGCAAAAATGGGGTCCAGACAAAAAGTTGAGATAGCCGGAAGCATTCCACTCAGGAAACAGCGGGATCTCATGGGCAGGCTCTCCCAAACAGACAAACACCAATCCATAGCGCTCTTGAACTTGAAACGTGCGAACACAAGCTTGTTTGGGCGGCACATAGTTTGGATGGGCAGGCACTTTGATACAGTGCCCCGCTTTGTCGTACACCATCCCATGGTAGGGACACACGAGCGTATTGCCGACGACTGAACCGTTGGAAAGTTTGACGCTGCGATGGGGACAGCGATCGTCCCAGGCAAAAATTTGTTGATCCTGTCCGCGCCACAGGACTAAATCTGTGTCTAGCAATCGGGCACTACGACAGGTTTCGGGTGCTAACTCGTCTGCTTTTGCCACCACATGCCAGTCGTTCCACAAAACCGCATCTGCAAGATTTCCGTTTGCGATTCCCGTGAGAGATGTGCTTTGCGGAATCGCGGCGGTATGGGTAGACGGGTTTGATTGAACCATTGAGTCATCCTTTCTACAGACGTTTGATTGTGTGGTGCGTTTCGGTTGCACTCAACGCGCATTGAGCGAAGTCGAAATGCACCCTACATTTATCCTTTTTTGGGTGGCGGAATTGTTACATCGATCGCCGTTACTTTGGTATCGGCGCTCAAGCTCGACAGCGGTGGTTGAATCTGGGCGGAACTTCCGACAACTAGAGTCACCAGCTTTTCGGGTTTGAGGTAGGTCTGAGCGACTCGCTGCACGTCTGCGATGGTCGTGGCTTCGACCCCTTGACGATATTGAAAAATGAAATCTTTGGGGTAGCCAAAATATTCATAGCGCAAGAGGCGAGAAAGGGTTTGCCCCGGATCTTGAAAGTTAAAGATAAACGAGTTGAGGACGGTATCTTTGGCGTAGGCAAGCTCGGTTGTTGTAATGGGTTGGGTGCGAATTTTGTCGATTTCTGCCCGTACGCTTTGAATAAACGGCACTGTGGCATCGGAGCGAGTTTGTCCCCCGGCTACAAACGTTCCAGGATAATCGTAGTTGGGTCGCCAAGCAGCATAGACCGTGTATGCCAACCCCTGGCGCGATCGCACCTGGTTAAATAACCGTCCGCCGAAGCCGTTCAACACACCATTCATCACCGAGAGCGCTGCATAATCGGGGCTATTCAACTGTCCGCCTAAATGCCCAATTTGTACGCTGCTTTGCGTTAGCTGGGGTTGATCCACTAAAAATATGCCGCCCTGATTTGCCTGAGATGCCGAGGGAATTGCAGCAGTTGATTGCCCTACAGTCGGTTTCCAGTCGCCAAATTTTGCTTCAATCAGCGATCGCATTTTAGCTGGGTTAAAGTCGCCCACAATTCCTAGCATTGTATTTTTGGGCGAAAAATATTGTTGATGAAAGCGAACTAAATCTTCACGGGCAATGCCGTCCAGGGTGGCGTATTCCACTGTGCGCGCATAGGGACTGGTATTGCCGTAGAGCAGTTTACCAAACTCGCGCCCTGCAATACTGCCGGGAGTATCATTTCGCCGAGCGATCGCGCCTCGCTGTTGAGTTTTCGCCAGATTCAGCTTGCTTTCAGGAAAAGCCGGATTGCGTACCACCTCAGCAAACAGCCCAAACACGGTTTCTAAATCTTCGGTCAAACCGCTGAAGCCCGCACTCCCCGACGAATCGCCCATGCCTGTCTCCACAGAAGCCGCCCGACGTTCCAAAAATCGGTTGAGGTCATCGCCCGATTGCGTCGCAGTGCCACCCGTTCGCATCACAGTTGCCGTTAGATCCGCTAAGCCCACCTGATCAGTGGGTTCTAAGCGATCGCCGGTGCGAATGATCGCCGTGCCTCCCACCAGCGGTAGCTCATGATCTTCCATCAAGTAGACCACCATACCGTTCGCAAGCTGAAACCGCTCATAGGGAGGCACCTTCAACTCCGGCAGGGGCGGAAAGGTTAGCTCGGTGTAGTGTTTTGGTGTGGCGGCTTGCGCTGGCAGCATCGTGGTTAACAACAGCAAAATCAGCGGCACCAAGAACAGCGAAAATCCTACTGTTACTACCTTTCCAAGTTTTCGTCGCTGCTGTAGCTGTGGTTCGGGCGATCGCATATCGATGATTCCTTCGTCTACGTGTTTAGAGCTTAGCGCGATGGCTTGAGAAAAGGGACTTTTTGTCAATCCCGATAAATTTAGTCGGGTATGTTTGACCTGTTTCATTTCGAGTGTTACTATCCAAGTCAATTAAGAAATAATTTGTTTGAAGCCGCTTCTTAAAAACCTTAGATCTCACGCATACAGCAGGATTCCACCCATGACTCAGGCAGCCACTCGTCCAAACCCCGTTTCCAACTCAGCCCAACCCCAATCTTCCGCCACCTTTCGCGCTTTGAAATGTAAGGAATGTAGCGCTGAGTATGAACTGAAGGCAATGCATGTGTGTGAATACTGCTTTGGTCCTTTGGAAGTTGCCTATGATTATGACCAGCTTCGCCGTACAGTGACTCGTGAAACGATCGCCGCTGGTCCCAATTCCATCTGGCGCTATCGTCCCTTTTTGCCCGTAGAAACCGACACGCCAATTGATGTCGGCACGGGCATGACTCCCTTGGTGCAGGCAAAACGGCTGGCGCGGCGCTTGGGATTGAAAAACCTATACATTAAAAATGATGCGGTTAACATGCCCACCTTGAGCTTTAAGGATCGGGTGGTATCTGTGGCGTTGACTCGCGCTCAAGAATTGGGATTTACGACGGTCTCTTGCGCCAGTACTGGCAATTTGGCAAATTCTACTGCCGCGATCGCGGCTCACGCTGGATTAGATTGTTGTGTCTTCATCCCTGCTGACTTGGAAGCGGGTAAGGTGATGGGTACTTTGATCTATAACCCTACGGTGATGGCAGTCAAAGGCAATTATGATCAGGTGAACCGCCTCTGTTCTGAAGTGGCAAATACTCACGGCTGGGGTTTCGTCAACATCAACCTGCGTCCTTACTATTCTGAAGGCTCGAAAACCTTAGGCTATGAAGTGGCAGAACAACTGGGTTGGCAATTGCCCGATCACATCGTTGCGCCGCTTGCCTCCGGTTCCCTATTCACCAAAATCTACAAGGGTTTCCGCGAATTTGTCGAAGTCGGCTTAGTGGAAGATAAGCCCGTTCGCTTTAGTGGTGCCCAAGCGGAAGGCTGCTCTCCCATCGCTCAGGCATTCCGGGAAGAGCGCGACTTTATTACCCCGGTGAAGCCCAGCACGATCGCGAAATCCCTGGCAATCGGCAATCCGGCGGATGGTGTATACGCGATCGAGCTTGCCCGTAAAACCAATGGCAACATCGAATCGGTCACCGATGCTGAAATTATTGATGGTATTAAGTTGCTAGCAGAAACTGAAGGTATTTTTACCGAAACCGCAGGCGGCACGACGATCGCCGTTTTGCAAAAACTGGTAGAAGCTGGCAAAATCGATCCTGATGAAACCACAGTTGTCTACATCACCGGAAACGGACTGAAAACCCAAGAAGCCATTCAGGGATATATTGGTGAACCGCTGACGATCGAACCGAAGCTCGACAGCTTTGAACGAGCGCTAGAACGTGCCCAAACCCTCGGTCGCTTAGAGTGGCAGCAAGTTTCAGTTTAGTTGGTTAGTTTTCCATATCCATTACTTGATTAATGTCTCATGTCTATCAAAGTTCTCATTCCCACTCCGCTACAAAAACTGACTCACGATAAGGCTACGGTTGATTGTAGTGGCACGACTGTCTCCGAACTGCTGGAGTCTCTGGAAAGCAACTGTCCTGGAATCAAAGGTCGCTTGTGTGATGATCAGGGCGAACTACGCCGCTTTGTCAATTTCTATGTGAATAGCGAGGATATTCGCTTTTTGGATGGCATCAACACCGCCCTGAATGACGGCGATGAAGTTAGCATTATTCCGGCGATCGCTGGCGGTTAACAAGGGCTTAAGTCCCTTGTCTAGGCAATCTGGGTGTCGCTATAGTGCATAAGGTTTTGCAAACTTTCAAGCACTTAACTTATCACCATATGGATTTTCAACTCGATGCTTCTCGATCGCAAAGGTCGTCAAGTAGAAGGTCTGTTCCATATCACCACGGAGCCAACATCCAATTTGGAAGCGATTAGCGTTCGGTATTTGTGAATAGCTGTGAAATCTCAATATCAACATTACTTAGCGTCATAAAACGAGACAGGGGGCTAGAATGCTCTACCCCCTGCGCTTACCTCAACGACTCACTAAGCAGCCATGCCATTGATAGTAATTTAACGTCACTAGCGATCGCTAGACTGTTACAGATTGGGGGGCAAAAGCACCTTGTCGATTACGTGAATCACACCATTGCTGGCTTTGATGTCGGTTTTGATCACAGTTGCGTTGTTGACCATCACCTTGCCACCTTGAACTTTTACAGTGATGGGGCTACCTTCCACAGTTTTGACGGAGCCAGGTTTGACATCTTTTGCCATAACCGCGCCCGAAACGACATGATACTTCAATACTTTCTGTAGCTTGGCTTTGTTCTCAGGCTTCAGAAGGCTTGCCAAAGTCGCTTTGGGTAGTGCATTGAAAGCGTCGTTAGTCGGAGCAAACACAGTGAAAGGTCCTTTGCCAGACAGGGTTTCTACCAACCCGGCTGCTTTCACCGCTGTAACCAAAGTGGAAAAAGACTTGTTGCCACTCGCTACATCCACAATGGTGTTGGTTTTAGCCATGCTGGCTTTAGCAGGGGCAGCCATCGGCATCATTTCACCTTTTTGCTTTTGCATTCCTGCCAAGGTGGGTGATGTATTGATCGCGTTGGAGAAGACGGTGGCGGCTAAAGCAACGCCACTAGCAATCACCAAATTTTTTAAGCTTAAAACGTTCATCAGTTTTTCCTTTAGACCTGTAGTCAGTTTGGAATTTGTGCCTAGACATTTGTGCCTAGACACTTTGACCAATATGCAGACGGGAACTATGTAAAGAAAGTTCCCGATACTTTAAGATTACTTAAAATATTTTAACTTTTACAAATTAATTTATAATTTTCTTAAATAAATATCGGTGCGATGGTTTAAAAATTGGTGGATGACATAGCGATCGCGCGATTACGTTAAGAAAAAACTGGCGTACCTCTTATCACTTGTGAATGGCTCAGCTTGATGATTCTCGATCGAGCAGGGCACGTTTTCGCTCAATGCCCCAGCGATAGCCACTCAAATCGCCATTACCGCGAACGACTCGATGGCAAGGGATGGCAACCGCAAGAGTGTTAGCAGCACAGGCAGTTGCCACTGCTCTGACGGCGGTAGGTTGATCAATTTGCTTAGCAATATCGGTGTAACTCACTGTGGTTCCCGCCGGAATCGTTTGCAAGGCTTGCCAAACTCGCTGTTGAAAGGCGGTGCCTTGGATATCTAGTGGTAGATTAAGTCCGCGATCGGGGGTTTCAATGAAGCGAATCACCTGGGCGACCCACTTAGAGCCTATCCGAAAAGTCAGTAAGAGTTAGATTAAATCCTATGTTGATAT
>QBMH01000058.1:0-15775 GCA_003249025.1 Leptolyngbya sp.
TATGAGTTCGGCTTATCTATTTAGGGCAAAACAACAAGTTTATAACATTACCCAATTGGGCAAAGGCACCCAACGCCCGACGCTACGCTGGGTGTTTCAGTGTTTTATGGCCGTCCATTATGTGATGCTCAACGGCATCCAGCAAGTGGTCAATCTCACCGATGAGCGTCGTCGCATTCTGCAATTCTTTAGTTCTAACTGTCGGCAGTATTACTTGCTGAGTTGAAGAGGGTATTTAATCCGCTTGTGACAGTACGAAGGGCGGAATGTGGGGTAGATATCCATAACCTATTAGTTTGATTAGCGCACTTCACGAGTCATGCGAACCTGGATTATTTGCCCTGGTTGGATTGTGGCGGGTTTAGGTGAAGTGAAGAGGTTCGTTGCAGCCCCGGCAGCCCCGCCTAACAAAACGCCTAATCCTGAAAACTTGCTGACCAATCCACCTGCCAAAGCTCCAGCCCCAGAGTAGAGCGCTAGGGATGAGCTTGATATTTCTCGATTGCCGCTGATTGGATCAGATTCGGCAGCAAAAGGAATGGCGCGATCGCCCTGAGAAATCGCCATCGCTGTAAACTTGCTGCCCTCTCGACTTGTATCAAACTGCCCAGTCACATAACTGCCTCGTGGAAACACAATATTTCCCAGAGAATCGCGCACTTCTGTTTGCAAAATCAGAACTTCCTGTCGGGGAGTTCCTGCATTCAAGCTTAGATCGACGGTGCCGGGATAGCTTAACATCAGCATTGCCCCAGCAGGTAGAACCAACCCCGGCACAGAGGATTGATACATCATGGGTCTGACTAGCGGCGATGTTACCGAGGGTGCCATTGTGGTGGAATAGTTTGGCAACGTCGTAGGAACCGTATTTAGCGCAGTCGCTCCGCCTATCGGTAAGGATTTACCAAACTCAATGGTAGATGGCGGAGGTAACGCATCTCCAGACGGTACTGTCGGAGACATTTGAACAGGTGTCACAGTCGCAGCAGGGAGGCTCATGGGCTGTAAGGGTGGCACAGACACGGCTGAGGTTTGAGGCGTGGGTGCTGGGATTTGCAGGGGCGGCACTGAAACCATTGCTGGCTGATTTTCTACCCCCTCTGAAAAGGTGGACTGGGGTAAGCTGGGCAACGGTTGAGTCATTCCTAACGCGATCGCGGGGGGATTAGCCACAGGCGACTGCATTACAGGCATTTGGATCACACTAGAAATAGGCGGTTGAGCAACCGCAGAGGGCAACGGCATCATGGGCGGTCCCGACTGCATCACGCTGGAGATCGGTGGCTGGATTGCACGCACGGTTGGTTGGAGTTGGGGCGGCTGCATTTGGGGCGATTGCAGTTGGATAGGCGCGGATGATTGCATTACGCTGGAAATCGGCGGCTGTAGGACTGGTAAGGGTGCTGGTTGAATGCTAGTCATCTGAGGTTGCACCCTAGGTAGGGGTGATTGCATCATGCTGTTCAACGGTTGCGGAGAAACAACCACTGGAGCCGCAGCCGGAAAGTTGAGGGGGGGCATGGCAGTCTGAGGCGGCGCAGTAAATGTGATAGAGGGGGGAACTGCTGCTAGTTGGGTCGGGGTAGAGACGGTAATGGCTGGAACCGTCACCTGTGCCGGACGATTGCTGGATACTCGCAGCGTTGATGGAATTTCGATCGCGTCTCCCAGTTTGCTAGCTTCCACAGCCGTTGGATAGGGGAGGGGCGCGATCTCCGGGACGGTCAACGGTTGGGTTTGTCTCGGCACTGGCAGATTGCGAGTGATCGGGCTGGGCACTTCCAATCCTGGATAAGTTGAAAGACCCGGCATCGTTGCAGGAATGGCAAGCGATCGCGCAGGCACTACTACGCTGGTGGGGTTTGTCGGGAGGGAAACAGGCGGTGGCACCTCCAGTTTGACGGCTTTCGTCACATCAACCGATAGATCCGTAGCCGATTGGGTGGTAGGCGGCAAGGGAGTAGTTTGCTCTGTGGGGGATACTTGCGCGATTCGTGAAACGCTCCCTGCGGGAAGCGCTTGGGTTGGCAGGGGTGAGGTCGCCGCTAGTCGTGAAGTGCTTAACTGAGGAGATCGGGAGGTAACAGGCGGCAAAGAAACATCACCCTCCATCAAATTATTGTTCATCGGGCTGACATCCGAACCTTCAGGCGGCAGCGTTGACTGAACGCTAGTTGGCGGCACCGCATTCACCTGACCCATTTTTGTTGCAGGCGGTGGCACCGTTACCACAGTGGATGGTTTCGATTGCCAAGTAGGCGCACTGGACGGTAAATCAATTTCTGGAGATGGCGGCGGCGGCAAAACTGAGACAGGTTCTGGCGCATTGGTAAAGTCTTCACGAATTGAAGCCGCTCGCTGTGGAGCTTGGATTGGCGGCACTCCTTTTGGTTTACCTGGTGCCCCATTTTTCTCCGGCAACCCGGCGATTAGCGGACGCAACACCCAGGTTGAGTTATTTGCCTGCTCTAGCTTCACCTGACCCGGAGCAAACGCCGCATCCGCAGATAGTTCCATCACAATTCGCGTCAAACCAGGCTGAAACTGAGAGACTCGCACCTGGCGAATCGCTCCAGAGTAGGTTTCTTTAACGCTAACTTCGCCCACCTCTGTATTTGGCAAATCCAACACAATCCGAGCAGGTTGTGCCATTAAAAAATAGCGGGGTGTCACACCTTCTTTGACAGTCACTTCTAACTGCCGAGCCGCAGGATCATAGCGCCAATTGGTTAAAGCGACGGCTTGAACCGTTGTCGCCGCGATCGCCAAAGTTCCAGAAACCAGCATTCCTACCAGCCCAACTCTCAATAGCTGCGGAACATCCACCAAGAAATCTTCGGTGGTCAAAGAGGTCTCTCTAGACTTAAATTCTGAGTTTTGCATGGTGATTCAGGAATAGGCACATAGTTCTGAAAATGGCGCTAGACTTAGCGCTAGAAAGACCCCAGCACAATCAGCGATCTCACTGTCATCCAACTCAATCGGCATATCACCAGATATAGGGTTAGATTGCTTCTATTTACGCGAATTTTTGCTAAATGCAGCGTAAGCTTTAAGAAAGTTTACAAAACAAGTTTCGGGTTCTGGGTTTCAAAGTTCAGAGTTTTCACTAACTCCTAACTCCTAACTCCTAACTCCTAACTCCTTTACTTCTGCTGCCTGACTCCTGCCCCTTAACTGCCGACCTCTGACCCTCTAGCCTCTGCTCCATGCCCATCAAAGACAAACACTGGTTCCAAACGGCGTTTCAGCTTAAAGGGTCTGTCATTCCGTCGATTTTAGGACGCACAACTATCTGCGGTTTATTTGGAGTATTGATCTCTGCTTTTGACTACTTCAAGTATCCGGTAGCCCTCCCAACCCTTGCCAGTTTGATTCCCAACATTGTGTTGGGGTTGCTGCTGGTATTTCGGACAAATACAGCCTATGAACGCTTTTGGGAAGGGCGCAAATTGTGGGGGATGATTGTGAATACCACTCGTAACTTGGCTCGTCATATTTGGATTGTGATTCCGGTAAAACAGCTAGAAGATCGGGAAGATAAAAGTGCAGTATTGAAATTGTTGGTGGCGTTTGCGATCGCTACAAAGCAACATCTCCGGCAGGAACCATTAGGTGCAGACGCGGAAAAGTTAATCCCACCCGCCAAATTTCACAAGCTTCAGACAATGAACCATCCGCCGCTAGAAATAGCCTTTTGGATCGGAGATTATTTGCAGCATCAATACAGCCATCAACAGTTTGATAGCTATCAACTGACAGCAATGCAGACTTTACTCAATGGTTTGGTGGATTGCTTAGGCGGCTGTGAGCGTATTCTGAAAACGCCTATACCAATGGCATACTCGATCCACTTGAAACAGTTGCTATTGCTGTACTGTTTGTCGCTGCCATTTCAAACAGTGGGTCAATTGGGCTGGTGGACGGGGGGTGTAGTAGCGCTGATCAGCTTTACGCTGTTTGGCATCGAGGAAATTGGTATCGAAATTGAAAATCCCTTCGGGCATGATCCGAACGATTTGCCGCTAGATGCCATTTGCGCCACAATGCTTCGCAACATTGAAGATTTGATGACGCTCACTCCAGGAATGGACAGTGTTTTTGAGGAGAATTTGGCAGATTTAGATGTCCCGATTGTCAGACTGAAGAATAAACCTATTTAAGAAATTGGCAGGAGCGTTGATTCAGAGTACTCTGGCGCGATTTCGGTAGGGGTGGTTTCCCGAATAACAACAGGAAAATGCTGATCAATCACTTGGGGAATTTCCCGTGCAGTGATGCGGCTATAGCGAGTTTTATCCGGCATAACCAAGTTTGGACCAGCTTTGCACTGTTTCATGCAGCCTGTGCCCTTGATGGTCACTTGATCCTGCAATCCGCGATCGCTCAAGGTTGCCTGCAATGCCTGACAAACCGCTTTTCCACCTCGTTTCATGCAGTCTGACTTTTGACACATGAGAATCGTTTCTGGACGCTGCGTCTTAGGTTTCTCAGTCGTGTTCTTTGGAGGGAGAGACATCTCAGGACTTGCCACCGTCGGATTGCCACCTTGTCCGAGAAGCGATCGGTTGAGCGAAAATGCTTTGTATTTAACTTCTCCGGTTGTCAAATCAACCGATTGTTCTCCAAATATTTCAATCCAACTGCCTGGAGCTAGGACACCTTTTACTGAAGCTCTGGCTTCCTTGGAAAGTTTAATGCAAAGTTCACCCTCCGCCGTTGCCACACATAGATACTTAATTTTGTAACCATCTTCCAAAATGAAACTGAGGAAGCGTCCTTCAAGGCTAAATGTAGATAGCTGTTTGTGTTTTTTGCTCATGATTATGTAAGAGGCGATGGGCGAGAGGTCGGATATGATAGACCGTTTAGCAATCAGAGGCTAAGCATCTTTCTAGCCAGCCGATAAGCTCTGAGCGGGATGCGGTAATTTGCTGGACGACACTCCGCAACTGCAAGATAGCCATGGGATGGGTGACTTCTACTTGTAGACAGCCATCAGAGTGACATTGACAAGGAATGCTGAGGTCTTGCAAGCGCTGACAGGCAAGCCAGCGATCGCACCGAGAAATGGTTCCAACGGGAACTGTTAAGGTAGACGAGCTAGATAGGTTCATTAGTTTAGCTAATGCGAATAATTCTTATAGTTTGCAAAAGTCTTAGAGATCGTGTCCCTGCGGCAGAACGCATTTCCCCGGCTCAAAAGTTGTTGAACCTAGGGTGCCCATTCTTCAGGATCGGACATACAAAAACTTAGTAGAAAAGTTTAAATATTTAACTCGATGACTTTCTGAAAGCCTGCTAATCATAGTTCTGAAGTAGTTGCGAAAGAAGTTCAGTAGCTTATCTATTAGCATACACCATAATAAATTACTTGCACACTATTCTCAATAAGCTTCTTGTTTTGCCAAAACCCGGCACAAAAGAATGAATCGGGAGAAACCTGAATAGGAGATAGTGGAAGGTAGCTGAGAAAACCCTCCACCCTTATTTCACCTGCCGAGATTCAATGTTGACTCCTTTACCCATGAACCTTGAAGCGGCTCAAATGCTTTTGCGACAGTTTATTTGCCTTGAGCGGGTGCCCGTAGATGAAATGCCCACCTTAGAAACTATTCAATTAGCGCTAAGGCAGGTGTGCGATCGCTCCGATTATCAAATTTTTGGCATTTGTGCAGACACCGCCCCTCAAGCGATCGCGGCTCTGCATCACTACCTTGCAGCGCTTGGCTATTCTGCCAGACCTCAGCCCGATGTAATCGATGGCTCCGTTTATCTCAAGTTCAATCCCAAAACGCAACGCTGTCACCTGGATATTTATACGGGAACCCATCGGGGTGTGCTGGTGTCTTGCCAATCGGCTGACGATGAAGACGTGAATGAAACCTATGGACACCTGCCGCTTAATTTATTTGATGAGTAGAGCAAAGCAAAGGCTTCAAAGTGTGGATGAGAGCGATCGCTGAGTGGACTGACATAACAACTAGAAACTGCATGAAACAATTCATTCCTGCTGCCTGGAGATTAAACTTCAAAGTCGCTCAAAGACACTGGTTAGATTGGTCAGGGGGCGAATCCCAAAACTTTGTGCAATCACAGCGCTTATTGGATACAGAAAAGCGATTCTTTCAGCCTCAAATTCAGATTACGCAACCCATTTTTACAACAGAATATTCTGATAATAAAAAGCATAATTTGGCATTGGCGATCGCCCAGATTCAAGACATTTTGATTTCACCTAATCAAATTTTTTCGTTTTGGCATTTAGTCGGGTGTCCCAGCCAAAAAAGAGGATATTTAGCTGGACGAGCGATCGCTAAAGATCAGCTTACAGCAGAAGTTGGCGGGGGTTTATGTCAACTGTCAGGGTTGATTTACTTCCTGATTTTAAAGGCTGGAATTGTACCTTTAGAACGACATCCTCATTCGCAAGATATCTACACTGAGGCAAGCCGCTTTGCACCTTTGGGTTCCGATGCAACCGTTGTTTATGGCTATAAGGATCTGCGGTTTAGAAATCCCTTTTCTTTTCCTTTTTATTTTCAGTTTGATTTACAATCTCAGGCAATCCAAGCAGAAATTTATGCACCGGAATCATTTCCTCAACTACGTCTAGAATTTAAGCAAGCAGAATTGGCTAAAGGCGTTCAAGTTCAAACGATTCGCTATAGATTAGACGAGTCACACTATGAAGTAATTGATTCTACCTTTTACCCAAAATTGCTCTGCTAATTGCTCTACAAGTTTTCACTTCTTCACTCATGCTTTCTTCGCCCCTGACTACTCTTGACGACCTGCGTACCATGCTACGGGTGGGGCAGCGAGAACTGGCGGATTGGCAGTCGGGGGCATTGGCAGTGTCGGCGGTGCCGGGATCGGGAAAATCGACCGGAATGGCAGTGGCAGCCGCGATCGCGATTGCACGAAATCAATTAAATACTCGGCGGCAATTGATTGTAGTCACGTTTACGCGATCGGCGGCGGCAAACATCAAAGCTAAAATTCGCGGCTATCTGAGGCAGCTATCGTTGCCGCAACAGGGTTTTTCGGTCTATACCTTGCATGGTTTAGGGTGGGCGATCGCCCGTAGCCACATTGAGCGATCGGTTTTGAATTCTGATAGCTTGTTGGTCACACCCAACCAAAACCATCGCTTGGTTCGTGCCTGCGTAGAACAGTGGGTTGCTGGCAATCCGCGCCTGTTTCAAACCTTGTTAGAAGGGCGACAGTTTGACGGAGAAGAAACCGAGCGCTTGCGGCGACAGTCCGTATTGCGAACGGAGGTATTGCCCAATTTGGCGATGACCGTGGTGCATGAGGCGAAAAGTTCTGGATTGCAGCCCGATGATTTGCGCCGTTTTAGTGATGAAAGTGTAGACGAATATTCGGTGCTGGCGATTGCGGCAGAACTATACGCGCTCTATCAAGAGCAACTGCATCGGCGTAACTGGATGGATTATGACGAAATCATCTTGGCAGCGTTGAGGGTGCTGGATGACCCGCCCGTGCGGCACCATTGGCAGCAGCAAGTGTTTGCCGTGTTTGAAGATGAGGCACAGGATTCTAGCCCGTTGCAAACTCGTTTGTTAGAGATTCTTGCCGCTGATTCTGCCCAGCCCGACCTGCTAAATCTAGTGCGGGTCGGCGACCCCAATCAGGCAATTAATTCCACCTTTACGCCTGCTGATCCGATTTTCTTTCGAGAGTTTTGTGATGAGTGCAATCGCCAACACCGCTTGGCAACCATGACCCAGGCAGGGCGCAGCACGGGAACCATCATTGATGCGGCAAACTTTGTGCTGGAGTGGGTGAATCGATCGCACCTTGCCGGAACAGAACAGCCCTTTCGTCTGCAAAAAATTCAGCCTGTTCCTCCCAGCGATCCGCAGATTAATCCTGAACCGGAAGGGCGTGGACTGGAGCTTTACACGCCGGAGGATGTTTTTCAAACGGTGGAATTAATTGGGCAGCGATCGCTTCAGCTATTCCAAACCGATCCGGATGGTGCCGCAGCGGTATTGGTGCGGACGAATGAACAAGGGCGATTTGTGGCGCGAGAACTGCAACGTTGGTATGGCGACACGATTCCGGTGTATGAAGTGGGGCAACGGGATCGTCAATCCCATGTGCCAGTCGAAATGCTGACGTTGCTGCAATTTTGCGATCGCCCCCACTCGCCCGACAACTTGAAAAATGCTCTGACAACATTGGTGCAGCGCAAACTGATTCCCACCCAAGATTTGAACGCGATCGTCAGTTTTCCAGAGCAAATGCTGTATCCCGGACCGCTTGATCCGGCGCAATCTGAACCCGTCCTCCAAGCCCGCCGCTACTGCACCAGCCTCCTCCGCGCTCGGTTAGAACTGCCGCCCTATCAACTGATTTCCTTTTTTGCGTTTACTCTTGGCTACAACCAAAGCGAACTTGCCACGGCTGACAAACTGGCTGACCGCATGAGCCAGCAAACCCAAGGCGACCCGACTCTACCCGCCATTCTCGCGGCACTGAATGACATTGTGGCTTCAGAACGGTTTGAGCCAGTGGACACCGAGAATGCGGATGATCGCTACACCAAGGCTGGACAGTTGACCATCATCACCATGCACAAAGCCAAAGGTCTAGATTGGGACTGGGTGTTCATTCCCTTTTTGCACGAAAATATGATTCCTGGCATTCCTCGGATTCCGCCCCAAGCAACCTTTTTAGGCGATTTCACCTTAGCAGAAGTTGCCCGTGCCCAAATTCGCGCCCAAGCGCATCAGCAGCCTGGTTTTACGGACACCTTAGCGGCTTGGAATCGTGCCCAAAATCTCAAAACTGCCGAAGAATTTCGTTTACTCTATGTTGCCATGACCCGCGCCAAACGCCTGCTTTGGATGTCTGCGGCTGCCAAAGCGCCCTACACCTGGAATAAACCCGATAACGTCAGCGATCGCCAACCCTGCCCAGTGTTCCCAGCCCTGCAAGAGCGCTTCCCAGAAGCGATCGCCCTCAGCATTCAGCATTGGTGAGCATCAAATTAGCCTCGAAAGCCTCGTAAGAAACCTTTGCGATCGCAAATATAGAACTTTCAGTGATAATCCAACATAGCAAAAGTGACCACTCTTGCGGTTGGGTGGCTTGCCGTCACGGTGGCTCTATAGAACCCATTTGACATCTAATTTGCCGATAGCCGTTTGAGCATCAATCGGAATCAAGCAAAGATTAACCTTGGCAGTAGCATTGTCTGGGGTTCTCTCAAAGTTCTTGACCAAACTCCTACAGCGTTCCATCCAAGCATTCGAGCGCTCAATGACCCAACGGGTTGTCACGACCACAAATCCTGTTTTCCCCATGTAAAGTATCCCTGATTTGATCGAGTACTCCCTCGGCTCTCCACTGTTTGTAGTGCCAAAACACCGTGGAGTAGGGCGGCAGGTCTTTGGGCAAATCGCCCCAGTTACACCCATTCTTGAGTTGATAGAAGATGCCATTCAAGATTTCCCGCTTTGTCCATCGAGGCGGTCTGGTTCGCTTCTTTTGGGGTAATAATGGCGCAATGATTTCCCACTCGTTGTCAGTTAAGCTGCTGGAGTATGGCATTTACTTTTCATCTTACCTCCTATATTAAAGATCCAAAATGGGTTCTGTACAACTATGAATTATCTCTAGAATCTCAACCAGGTTAATTTGCAAGAGGTCTACTGAAGTTAATTCCTTGGGAAAATTAGCCAATGGTTAAACAACAGTTTCTGTGCCTTTCTGGATTCACTAGAGCAGACCGGATTCAGATGACGGATCGGGTGAGTGAGGCGATTAACCAAGCAGGAGCCTGGATCACTGACTTTCACCTTTACTCCAACATCTTAATTTGCATCAACTTTGAAGTGCCGATCGCCAATCTGGATAGCCTCGCTGCATGGCTGCAAGAGACGGGGTTGCATTTAAGCCAGGAGAGCCTGGAACAACTCGTATCGGCTGACGAATCGGCATTGAAACAGGAGGAGCTACCAGGGACATTGCAAATTACCTTTATCCACAACGAACCCGACTTGCTTCGAGAGGTGCCAGAGGTGCCAGGGTAAGGTCTGATTGGTCGATAACCTGCTCCCCCGCGTGGATTCTGTTGGGTTCTATGGGTACTAACCCTTGCCTTCCTCCACAATCAGGGTTGTGGATGCCGATCGCCCGAATTCCTCCGGCGCATACTGCAAGTGAGCTTCAGCACCGGGATAGATAAAGGTTCCAGGAGTAACCGATCGCACCAAATAGTGCAGCGTATACACGCCAGGATTGAGGCGATCGCCAAAGGCAACAATCCGGTCTTTGTAGATAGTCTGGTAATTGACCTGCCAACTATCTCCTTTGGCTTTGAAGTAGGGCGTAGACGTTTGAAAGCTGTTGTCTACGGCTTCAAATCCGGCTGGCAGCGGATCAGTAATCACCACCTGATCCACGGGATGGTCGGTGATGATTTCCAGTCCCACATCATACACCTGACCTACAGGTACTTTCAGCGAATCGATCGCATAGAGTCCAGTGGTGTGAAGAGTTTGCTCCTGATTGGCAGGGCGCAGGCTGCGAGTGATTCGCAATCCATTCAGGCGACCGGGTTGATTGCCTTGCGGTCGATAGCGATAGGCAACGAGATAATGCAGAATGCCGTTACCCGTTTTTTTCAGGGTTAAGTCATTTTTGCCACGGGGCAACTCGGAGAGTGCAACTGTGACGCTTTTGCTGGGCTTTTGGTAGCCCTGAAACTGAGCGGTTGCCAGGTTTTTTCCGGCGAGTGTTGCTGTTGCCGCAAAGTTGGGCGGTGTGGGCTGAAGTTTACGGGTTTCTACTAAAGCCGTTAAAGCCGCTGCATTGTCGTAAGTGCTTTGCCAAGTGCCGTTACGTCGTTGGTCGAGCAGTCCTTGGGTGAGTTTGGCAATCGCGTCAGGTTTCGCTTTTTGGGCGATCGCCAGCTTTAATGCCTCTGCCTGAGTTGCCGTAGGTGAACTCAACCAGTGCCAGCCTTGGGGCAAGTTTACCTGCGCCGATCGCCCGGTTTCGGTGGTGATTTCTCGCAACTCACCCGCCATGCTATTGGCTTCCTGCTGCCAGTCGGGAAGTTGGGAAAGATACCGCGCCAGTCTGATTTGGTCAAACGGGTCAAGCTGATTGCGTTGAGCGTAAATATCTGCGACAAATTCAGTGCGCTTGTCGCCCAAATCGGCTAGGGCAATGAGAGTTTGCAGCCGCAGTTGATTCTTGCACAATGCCTGTTTACAGAAATCGTACTGACCTGGATCAGCGAGGGTTTTGCTGAGATAGGTGCGGAGCGCGGGGAAGCCTTGCGCTTGGTTTACCTGGGCGATCGCTTGAGCAGCATAAGCAGTTGCAAAGGGATCGGATTTCTCTGCACTTGGGTAAGCGGCAAATCCACCGTCGGCTTTTTGTAAGGCTTTTAGCTGATCAGTGGCGCTGGTTATTTGCTGGCTGGGGTTAAAAGTGCTGAAGGTTTGCCCATAGGTTTGGGAGAGGGTTTGCAGGCTAGCAGCGATCGCGAGTCGGCTGGCAGCAGGTTCAGCAAAGGGTAACGAATCGTCTAATCCCTGTTGGGCAGGAGCCGCCAATTGAGGAATTAGAGAACTTGCCAGGGAAATATCTAAGCCTCCGCTATCAGTGGCGATGTTGTTATCAACATTTAAGGGAATGGTTGCCTGATTCTCAGTGGTGCCTGTCTCTACGACTTGTTCCGTTACGGTAATTGGTTTCACCTCCAGCGGCACCTCAAAGGCATCTGTTTCACCGTTAAGCTGAGTGGTGAATTTCACTTGGGCGGTGCCCGGTTGACCAACGACTACGGGAAAGCGGGTGGCGCTAGTTCCAGTGCTTGCCTGTACTTGCTGGGAGCCATTCGAGTTATCAAACTTGAGCGGCTCAGTGACGACTCCATTCACCGCCATCGTTCCAGCTTTCCCAGTGTTGTTGGTGACCGAGACTCCTGCTTGGAAGCGATCGCCCGGTCGAGCAAACTGCGGCAGGATGGGATTGCTGACCACGGGCTGGCTGGTGATGAACGTCGTATCGCCATTGCCAAAGTTAAGATTGCCATCGGTTGCCACCGCCATTACCCGCCAAGTGGTCAGGTCATCCGGCAAGGTGAATTTCACCTGGGCTTTGCCGCTGGCATCGGTGAGAACCGCGCCGTTGTAATATGCCAGCGCTTTGAAGTCGGTGCGGGTGCGCGTATTCGCGGCTCCAGCAGATAAGCCACCCCCATAGCCCCAGCCTTTTTGCAGGGGTGAAGTCATTGGACTCAACACGACATCAGGGCGATTATCGGCAAGGCGAGTGGAAATGGGCTGTTCGGCAAAAACGGTCTTGACGAGATCGGGGGGACGGTAGCCGCTGAGTTGCAGCACCGCTTCATTCACCACCATGACGGTAAATTGCCCTTTGGCAGGGTTGCCTGCGGCATCTTTCAGTATTAGATTCAAGCTTTGCTCGCTGCCGGGTTGGGCGGGTGACGATGCCTCCGAGCCAACCGTGGGCTGAATTTCGACGTTGAGGTAGCGATCGCCCAATTCAGTATTAAATGGCGTAAAGCCTATTTGCACTAAATCGTTCAAGCTACCCGGTTCCGTTTGCTCTAAGGGTTTACCTTGGCGGATTAACACGGCTTCCACAGCGGCATTGGGCACCATATCCGGTGTGACGGTGAACTGGATTTGGGGCGCACTGCCTTTGACCTTCGTTACGGTTTGATACAGTGTGTCATGTCGCACGACCGCAAAGTACAACTCAGCATCAGGATAGGGCGACTGAATGATTGCCGTTGCCACTTCGCCCAAACGATAGCTTTTCTTATCCAGCTTCACTTCTAAGCGATTGTTAGTATAGCGATCGCCCCAAAAAGTCGGCTCGTTGCCCGTTGCCCACAGTTGTACCTCAGTTGCCGCCGCTTCGTTACTATTGCCCGCTAGGGTTGCCCGAATCCGATAGGAGCCAGACTTGGGCGCAGTTAGTTGAGCTTTTTCAGTCGCTTTGGCATCCTGTCCAGACTGCACCTCGGTCGTCGCAACGGTTTTATATTCCACCTGGTTTTGGGCGGTGCGACTGCCTTCTACGACGCGGGTAATGTTGCTGTAGGTCATGGATTGCAGTTCTAACCGCACCTTCTCTTGGATGGGTTTGCCTGCTGCATCGGTGACAACCACCTGCACCGGAAACTCTTTGCCTGCTTCAGCAACAAAATTAGTTTTCAAACCAATCAGGCGATCGCTGGGCAACGCCACAACGGTTTGGGAATCTGCCACGGACAGATTTGATACATCCGACACTTGAGCATCGACTCGATAGGTCATGGGATAGGGCAAGTCCTTCGCGATCGTGAAGTTCTGGGTTGTCTGCCCCTCTTTGCTTAACGTTTGAGTGGTTTGCAGCACATCACTCGGCACTTCCGGGGCTTCTTCCGGCCACAGCCAGCGTCGTCCAAATGAGTAGCCATCCCAGCCTTGGGGCTGAAACTCGGTTTGTTGGCGGGTGACAAAATACTTCGCCTCGCCGCCTTCCACGGGTGCGCCAAACAAGTAGTTGCTTTGCACGTTCGCGTCAATTTTTTGATCGGGGAGCGCGATCGCCACGGGAGCCGAGGGCGCGTCGGGTTCCGGGATCAACTCTCGATTGGTGCTGGTGCCTTTGCCATCGCTCACGCCATTAAGCGATAGTTTCACCTTGAAATTGGGCGGCTTAAACTCGGCAACTCGAAAATCTCCGGTAATTTCAGCGCCGCTATCCCCTTTTGCCCGAATGGTATAAGTCCCCAACGGCTGCGTTTTTTCCAGCGGCAGTTCCACTGAAAACGTGCCAAAGGCATTGGTGCTTTGACTATCCAACTGCTTCTTTTGCCCATCAGGGCTTTCTACGGTGACGGCATAGCGAACGTTTTTATCTTGTTTTAAAGTGCCAGATTGAAGGTAGTAGGCGGCTCCAGTAAAATGAGCCGTTTCGCCCGGTTGATAAAGCTGGCGATCGCTAAAAATCGTCCCCCGCGACACGGGCTTGCCGCTCTCCCAGCCGCCATCCACGCCATAGCCATAGGCACCGCTGTATTCAGTCGTGCGGGTGAATGCCCAGTCTTTGCCGACTTGGGCGATCGCGAGTAAAGGGGGTGCCGCCTCCGCACCAGAAGTTCGACATCCTTGAAACTGATCTGCGTTTAAGCTCAGCATTCCAGCCGCATCGGTTTTACCCGTAGCGCAAGCTGTGGGCGTGGAGCGTTCTTTTGCTTCCAGTTGGGATTTATAAATTTGCACCGTCGCATTGGCAACCGGAGCACCATCTGATAAGCGATGCACCCGCACCAAGCCAGAATCGGGGAACCACTGAGCAAACACGCCCAAATTAGTCACCTGCACCATGCCATAGAACGTTGGCTCCCGCCTTCCCTTTTCCTCAGCAGTGATGCGCGCCTGCACTCCATACGCCAGCATTCCCATCGAGTTGTTCAATAGAGTTTGCAGCGGCACCGTGGATTCCACTGCTTGGTTCTTTTGGCTCTGTACCTTGTTTGTCTTCCAGCTAGACAGGTTTGGCAACAAGCCTTTGCCGTTGGTTGGCGGATAGGCGGAATTGACATAGACCAAATCTGTAGGCTGGACGATCGCAAACGCCGATTGGTACTCTGACAAATTCACCGTTGAAATATTCAATTGCAGTGGAGTAGTGCCGTTCGTCGCCGTGGGGAAAATATGCAAGTCGGAGGGTGCCCATAGATCGGGTGCCGTGTCGCTCGTTTGATAATTCACCGTTGTTGGCTTACCCAAGGTTTGCCCAAATTTGTCTTTCAGGTCTGCCCCGATAGTGATGGTGTAATTTGTCGCTGGCTCCAGTGCCCACGGGTTTAAGCTAACAACGCGATCGCCCTCATAAGCTCGCACCAGCGGCACAGTTTTGTTTTTCAGTTCCGGGGCAATGGAAATCTGGGCGATCGCCGACTCTGCCTCCAAGGGATTATTAAACTCCAACTGTGCCGTCCCCTTGACAAACCGCCCAGACGCAGAGTTTTGATCCGGTAAACCAAAGACAGTTTGCTTCTGAAACGCCAACGGCGCGTAGGTTTCCACTCGGCTAGTAAATGACTCTTCACTAGGCAAATTTCCTTTCAGTGGACGCAGACCGGGCGTAATTTCCAGAGTATAGGGGGTCGCCTTTTTCAAGGCTGATTCTGGCTCCAGCGTATACACCCAGCTTTGAGTTGAGGGATCAAATTCGGCTTCTGGGTTAGGTGTGTCGGTTACTTCCGGCTGCTTCTCTAGTGCCACTTTCAGTCCCACACCATCCGTTTGTCCCGCTTCTTTCAGCTTGGCGTGTTCCTTCAGCGAAGTCTGGTCGAGTTCCACGTTAGAAAAAACTTTCAGCACGGGTTTGGTATCCACGGGGTCGGTTGCCACCTTGGGGCTGTCCGCACTGTAGGAAGTGGGTAGGTTAGTGAGTTTCAGGCGATCGCTTTGAAACGTCGAGGCAAGATCTTGATCCAGCTTGTGATTCTTTAAATCTGCCAGTCCTGCTTTGAGTGTCACCCGCACCCGTGTTGCCTGGGGGATCGCCTCGTCTGCTTGAAAGCCCACCATGCGTGGCGTAAGAAAGCGAAACTGTCCTTTTAGCGCGGGTACTACTTCAAACTTTTGCAAAAGCTGTTGCCGATCTTTGCTTTCCAGGCTTTCCACCGGAATCAGCGCGTCCTTAAATCGCACCCGAATCTGAGCTTGGGGTTTGGCATTTCCAGTGGGGCTAATCTCCTCAATCC
>QBMH01000058.1:15817-22831 GCA_003249025.1 Leptolyngbya sp.
ATCCAGTCCGGCAGAGTGGGCTTTTCTAATGCTGCCACCGCCGTTAGCACCTCTGGCGCTTTCGTTAGGGTGGTCGTGCTACAGCCCGAAAAGCTGACAGCGATGACGATCCCACATAAAAACAGAATCGGCAGCAAGAAGCGTTTGCCCAATCTCATACTCTCTCCCCACAGTAAACAGGCGATCGCGTTAGCCTACGCAGCTAACCTCCATTCCTACTCTGTTCCAAGGGGCAATTCCTGCTAACTTCAATAATTCTTTACTTGATTCATTGTTTAATCAGTGGGAGATCGCATTTTCAACCCGCGATCGCAGGATAATAAGGATTCCTGAAATCTCTTACTGCCTCAATGCGATCGCGGCAACCTAAATGCTTTGTGATGCTGCTGTAACAGGGCTTCTTTCATAATTTTGTGGCAAGAATAACACCGCTCCCCCAACTTGATTGCTAACGCGCTCACTTTTCTGTGGCGATGATGTGCAAATCAATATTCTGTTTGTGAATTAGCTTCATCAGTCGTTGGGTAAAGGAGCCTTTAATCAAGCGCTTCCAGCCAGACTGTTGACTTTCCCCAATCACAATTTGGGTCGCGTGGCGATCGCTGGCAACTTGAGCGATCGCCTCTGCGACGTTGGGGCTATTCACCCGCAAAAATTCACCCCCAAACTCTTGACACAGGCGATCGCAGGTTTCCACATGCAGGCTCTCCCCCTTGGTGAGAAAGCGATCGGGGCTTGCCACAAATACCGCAACGAGGGGAGCATTCATGTAACCCGCAATTCGTCCACCGCGCCGTAATAGCTGCATAGAGTTGGGATAGGTGGAGATGCATACAAGCACCCGCTCATGGATATTGCAAACCTGTCCTGTAATGATGGTATTGTTTGCTTCCCCTTCTACAGTATCCGCCACCTCTCGCAGCGCCAGTTCCCGCAGAGAGATCAAGTTGCGCCGCTGAAAGAAATTTTCTAGAGACTGCTGGATTTTTTCAGGCGCGTAAATTTTGCCCTCTTGTAATCGTTCTTGCAGAGTTTCAGGGGTGACATCAATCACGATAACGGCATCGGCTTCTTCGAGCAGGCGATCGGGAATTCGCTCTCTCACCACTACGCCCGTAATCCGTGCCACCGTGTCATTCAAGCTTTCAATATGCTGAATGTTGACGGTAGAGTGGACATCAATCCCGGCTGCCAAGATCACTTCAACATCTTGATATCGCTTTTCACGAGCCGAACCGGGAATGTTGGTATGCGCTAATTCATCCACTAAAACCAACTGGGGCGATCGCGCCAAAATCGCCTCCGTATCCATTTCTTCTAATGTAATAGTGTCTTGGACAATCTTCTGTCGAGGGACAATCTCTAACCCAACTGCTTTTTCGGTAGTGCCGCGCCGACCATGGGTTTCAAGGATGCCAATCACCACATCCATCCCGTCTTGCTTCAGCGAATGGGCTTCTTCCAGCATCTTGTAGGTTTTACCGACACCCGGAGCCATACCGATAAAGATTTTATGTTTGCCGCGATGACTGGTGGAGGAATACAGCGTGGCGGGTGGGTGAAGAGGATTATGCATAGATTAAATTGGTAATCAAAGAGCTAACCATCAATGTTAGGTAGGGGAATCTTTTGTGGGTGCCTTTAAACCAGACGGGTCGGCACCAGACCAGCCCCTACCGTATAGGTGACTTTTGCTGTCTAGCTCGCAGGCTTCATCCCATCTAATGCCAAATTTAGCTTCAACACATTCACGCCCGGTTCGCCAAAAATCCCCAAAAAGCGACCATCGGTGTTTTGAGTAATCAACATTTCAAGCTGGTTCGGGTTGAGCTTGCGTACTGTCGCAACTCGCTGGACTTGCGCCTGTGCCGCTTCTGGGGTGATATGAGGATCAAGGCTGGAGCCAGAGGTATACAGCAGATCTGCGGTGGGTTTAATCCCTGCTGCTTGCAGTTTAGGCAGATCTCCCGCGATCGCTTTTTCTGGGTCAGGATCAGATTTACCCTTGATTCGATCTAACAATGCGGGATTACTGGGAGCCAAGTTACTCGCGCCAGACACGCCCGTTTTCAGCACTCCAGCTTTGTCATCTTTTGGATCAGCCGTACTGTAGCTGGTGGTACTGGGGCGACTGTTGAAGTAGCGATCGGATGAAAAGGGCTGACCAATCAACGCAGAACCCACTGCCACACCCTGAGCATTTTTGAGGATGCTGCCATTTGCCTGAAACGGAAACACAACTTGACCAATGATCAGCATGATCAGCGGATACAGAACCGCAACCAAAACCCAAAGCACTAGGGTAGAGCGAATCGCTCTCGAAACTTCACGGGTAATACTCATTAGAAGCGCTCCGGTTGAAACATGACCACAAACAAATAAATTCCCAAGGCAACGACCCCCAAGCCTAAAATACCCAACGCATAGGACTGAGTGCGAGAAAGCTCATTGCCCGTAGCGGCTTGCACCGCTGGAGCCAGCAGCAAATTGAAACACAGGGCTAGAAAAGCATAGCGAGGAAACTTGCGCTTGCGCCCCGCTTCCCAGATGTTGGCAAAGTCATCCGCCAAATTAGGCGAGAAACTGTTAGTCAGTGTGTGAAATTGTTTCATAAAAGTGGTCTAGTAGTAGTTGATTTGTAGGGTGCGTTGAGCGAAGTCGAAACGCACTATTGCTATGCTCACGAAAACGGAATGATCAGGTCGATTAGTTTAATCGCAATAAACGGCGCAATCACACCGCCAACGCCGTAAATCAAGATATTCCGTTGCAGCAGTTGATCGGCAGACAGCGGACGAAACTTCACGCCCTTGAGCGCCAACGGAATCAATGCCGGGATGATCAATGCGTTGTAAATCAGGGCGGAGATAATCGCAGATTCAGGGCTTTTCAGCCGCATGATGTTGAGCGACCCAATGCCAGCCGCTGCAAAGATCGTGGGGATGATGGCAAAATATTTGGCAATATCGTTGGCGATCGAAAACGTGGTGAGTGCGCCCCGTGTGATCAACAATTGCTTACCAATCGTCACCAGATCAATCAGCTTTGTCGGGTCAGAATCCAAATCCACCATATTGGCAGCTTCTTTCGCAGCTTGGGTGCCAGAGTTCATCGCCACCCCCACATTTGCCTGTGCCAGAGCCGGAGCATCATTGGTGCCGTCTCCCGTCATCGCCACCAATTTACCCTGGGCTTGCTCTGCCCGAATCACCGAGATTTTGTCTTCTGGAGTTGCCTCCGCAATGAAATCATCTACGCCTGCTTCTTGAGCAATTACAGAGGCAGTGATGCGGTTATCGCCGGTGAGCATGATGGTTTTTACGCCCATGCGCCGCAGTTGATCAAACCGTTCCCGCAAACCGGGCTTGACAATATCTTTGAGATAAATTACGCCGTAGATATCGTTGTCTTGGCAGACAGCGAGGGGAGTGCCGCCCAGTTTGGAGACCCGCTCATAGGCATCATCTAAATCGGTGGGGATTTGTCCACCGCGTGAACGCACAAAGCCCTTAATCGAATCCACCGCACCCTTGCGAACTTCACCGCCATCGGGCAGATTGGTGCCGCTCATGCGCGTTCTGGCAGAAAACTCCACGCCCTCCGCTTTTCCAGAGTCAAAGGCTGTACTCGCGCCTAACCGCTCCGCTAATGCCACAATCGATCGCCCCTCTGGAGTTTCATCAAACACGCTGGCGGCTAAGGAAATCGTGGCAACCTCTTCCAGATCGTGACCATTTACCGGAATAAATTCATCTGCCAAGCGATTGCCTAGAGTGATAGTTCCGGTTTTATCCAGAACTAAGGTGTTGATATCGCCGCAGGCTTCTACAGCCCGACCAGAGGTAGCAATCACGTTAAACTGGGCGACTCGATCCATACCCGCGATGCCGATCGCGCTCAACAATCCCCCAATCGTGGTGGGAATTAAGGCAACCAGCAGGGCAATCAAAATTGCGATCGTCGTGGGAGCTTGCACAAAGGTTGCCAAGGGCGGCACCGTGGATACCACAATCAAAAACACCAGCGTCAACACCGCCAGCAGTACCGTCAGGGCGATTTCGTTGGGTGTTTTGCTGCGGGAGGCTCCTTCTACCAGGGCAATCATGCGATCGATGAAGCCCTGCCCCGGATCGGAGGTTACCCGAATCACCAGTTCATCCGACAAAATGCGGGTGCCACCCGTCACTGAACTGGCAATATCCGTACCGGGTTGCTTCAGCACCGGAGCCGATTCCCCAGTGATGGCAGACTCATCGACTGAGGCGATGCCTTGAACGACTTCGCCATCTGCCGGAATCATGTCACCCGCAACGATTTTTACTTGGTCGCCCCGCCGCAACTCAGTGGAGCTAACCTGCTGAATCGAGCCATCGGGCAACAGCTTGCGAGCGGCAGTATCCGATCGCGTCGATCGCAGCGAATCTGCCTGGGCTTTACCGCGCCCCTCTGCCACTGCTTCAGCAAAGTTAGCAAACACAACTGTAAAAAACAGAATCAGCGTAATCAACCCATTCAGCAGCCGTTGTTTGCCTACATCGGGCACCGTGCCAAATAAATTGGGATCAATCGTGACCAACACCGTCACAATCGTGCCAACCCAAACCACAAACATGACTGGATTTTGAATGGCATGACGCGGATCAAGCTTGGTAAAAGCTTCTCGAATTGCTCGTTGATACAGTCCTGAGCGATCGACCTTAGGAGTATGCCGACGCGAATCGCGGGTGCCACCAGGCATGGAAACAGGGTTTGAAGTCATAAGAGTGACAAAGAGAAAAATTTAAGTGTTGAATGACCAGCGATCGCGTAAGGTGCGTTTCGACTACGCTCAACGCAGCAAAACTTTATCCGCCTCGCGCAAGTTGAAAAGCTTCGGCAATCGGACCCAGCGCCAAGATGGGGAAGAAGGTCAACGCGCCCATGACCACAATTACGCCTGCGGTTACGCCTGTAAATAAGAGAGTATCGGTTCGCAGGGTTGCCACGGTTCCCGGCACGGGCTGCTTGCGCGACATGCTATCTGCCAAGAGCAGCAGGGCAATAATGGGGACATACCGCCCAACCAACAGGCTAAAAGAGGCGCTCAGGTTCCACCACAGCCCAGTGGGGGCGGGTTGACTATCAGCTAAACCTTCAAAGCCAGAACCATTGTTGGCGGCAGCGGAGGCGTATTCATAAATCACCTGAGACAATCCATGAAAGCCAGGATTGCTGATGCCTGATAGCTGATCGGGAAAGGCGAGAGTGATGGCACCGGGAATCAACACGGCGATCGGGTGAACCAGCAGCAGCAGAAAGCTAGACAGCACTACTTCGCGCTTTTCAATCTTGCGTCCCAAAAATTCCGGGGTGCGCCCCACCATCAAGCCCGTGGCAAACACTGCCAAAATTAGGTAGGTGAACAGATACGCCGTGCCCGTGCCCTGACCGCCCCAAATAATTTGCAGAAACAAATTAGACAAGGTGGCAAATCCGCCCGGTGGCATAAAGGAGTCGTGTAGGCTGTTGACTGCACCGCACATCGTTCCGGTGGTCGTCACGGCAAATAGGGCAGATTGCGCCCAGCCAAATCGGACTTCCTTCCCTTCCAAGTTGGGCTGTTGGCTACCCAGCAGCGCGTTTACAGCCGGGTTGCCCTGATATTCGCCAATTCCAGCAATGATAATGAACGTCACGTAGATGGCAAAGACCAGCCCATACACCAACCATGCCTGTTTGCGGTTGTTGGCAATTACGCCGTAGGTATAGATAAATGAAGCGGGAATTGCGACCATACCCACAATCTGAATCAGGTTGGCGGCAGGATTGGGGTTCTCGAAGGGGTGGGCAGAGTTAATGGCAAAAAAGCCGCCGCCATTTTCGCCCAATTGTTTGAGGCTTTCAAAGTGGGCAACGGGACCGAGGGCGATCGCCTGACTCACCGCCGGATCTTCTAACGTGGGCACGACTACCGGAGCGGAAAGGGTTTCGGGTACACCCAATGCCAGCAAGGCGATCGCGCCCACAAGTCCAATCGGCAGCAAAATCCGGGTAATCGCGCGGGTCAAATCCACATAAAAGTTGCCTAAAGGTCTACCCGTCAAGCCGCGAATAAAGGCAATCCCCACCGCTAAGCCAGTTGCTGCTGAGGTGAAAAACATAAACCCCAACGCGGCAACCTGGCTGAAATAACTCAAAGTTGTTTCGCCGGAGTAATGTTGTTGGTTGGTATTCGTGACAAATGAAATCGTCGTGTGCAGTGCCGTATCCCAGGTGGGTGCCCCTAACTGAGTCGGGTTCAGCGGCAATATGCCTTGCAGCATAAAGATCGCAAAGATCATCACTGCCATTGCCAAATTGCTATACAGGACGGCTCTAGCATACTGCCAGCCCGTCATATCTTCCTGTTGCTGCACTCCGCTGAGTTTGAAAATCAACTGCTCAATAGGTGCCACCACCGGGTCCAGCCAGGTTTTTTGAGCCAAAAAAACGCGCGCCATGTATCCTCCCAAGAGGGGAGTAATCAAAACTACTAGCGCAACGGTCAATGCAATTTGTATCCAGCCTTGCAACATGATCTACTATCAATCCTTGATGCGTGATGCGCGATCGCTTCTGGCTTTAATCTTGCAATGTTGCAATCTCAAGGACTATTGACCAAATAGTATAAATTGCGTTTAGAGTCCAAGCGCTAGCGTTTAGAGCGCGTTTAGATTTCTAATCAAACTAAATGCGATCGCAAAATTAAGTCTAAACATAATCACTGAGTACAAGAGGTATCCACTATCAGCGATCGCACCCGTGAAAATCAGAAAGACACGCACTATAGTTTTGATTAAAAAATTCTGATCAAAAAGAAATATCTTTATCTCAGCAGAAAGAATTATTTGATAGGTATCCTATCAAATAATTCTTTCTGCATAATTTATGAACTAAACGGTGATAGCTCGTTACCAGAGCATCATGTCCCTTGTCGAGGGCAGGGCTAGTTCATCGGTGGTAGAAAAATGATAATGGGTGATGCCGTTTCACACC
>QBMH01000059.1 GCA_003249025.1 Leptolyngbya sp.
TATAGAGCCTGTTTTGGATCTTTTGTGAAACTGTTACTATCAAGGCGTTTCAGCAAAAGCGGTTAATTTACCGAAAACGTCTCCTGCTAAGGGTTGTAGGCTAGATATCAAATGGGTTCTATAGGAAGGATGCGAACATCTCCAGTTTTAGTAGACTTCCTTACCCGGTCTTGTCCAGTGCTAGAACCAGTATCGCTACGCGCCAAAACTGAATCTATCGTGATGGTACGTGCTAGCCAATCAACTTTAGACCATTGCAATCCAATCACTTCAGACGGTCTGCAACCTGTTAGAAACATGAACTCATAGAACCGGGCAGCGACGTTTGAGCGAGTGTATAGCTCGTCTAGAATCGCCTCTACCTGATCTGGTGTAAACGGTTCTATCTGTTTTTTGTTTGTAGGTTTAGGTTTCAAGTTTCGATAGGGATTGTGAGACAGGTATCCTTCATCCTTTAACCATTCACCAAACCGTTTCATATACCCTATGCGATCGTTGTAAGTTGAGGGTGAGACGGTAGACCATTCACTGTAAATCCACTCTGTAGCGCCTATTTTAGGATTGTGCTTAAGGAGTGCTGCATAAATCCAGTGATAGTGCTGCTGATAGGTTTTAGGGCTAACTTGTAAAGCCTCTACCCAGTGAGTAAACATTTCAGTTATTGAGCCTAACGATTTAGTTGCTTTGCCTAGTCCTGCTTTGTACTTGCCAAGTGTTGAGTCAAACCTACCTTCTAGTACGTCACTCTCTATCACCCTTGCCAGTAATTCAGCCTTTTGCTTATCGCTGTTGCTGTCAGCACTTCCTAAACCGTACAAACTAAACCGTTCACCTTTGAGCATGAATTGAATACAAAGTGAACCCCTATTTGTCGTTACCTTAATTTTTGACACTCTAAAACGTCCTTTACGTGCAGATTTACATAAAGGTAAGTAGAGAGAAGCTGTAATGCTTGCGTAGCGGGGGTTTAACCCTCTTTACACTTCCTTCACACGGAAGGGGTCACTGGTTCAAATCCAGTATCGCCCATATTTGTTGTCCAATTGTCGAATAACACTTTATTTGTCATCGATAACAAATTAGTGTCTTCATTATCAGATTGGTGTCGTCAATGACGTTTTTTGTCGTCTAGTACTTTTTGTCTATCGTTAACACTTTGATGTCACCAAGCATTGGGTTAGCCAAGACAGTTCGAGGACAACAAATTAGTAAGCTGTTGATCTCGAATAAAGGAAGTGCGCCTTTAAATTCACCCTAACAATAATCTAAACTAAAAACTTCGCCACCAAGCCTAAATAAGTAAAATGGCTACCGATTTAAGCCGGGACAGTAGGTAGGAAGGGAGTTCTAGCTTTGGCAGCAGCTTTGCCCCGCCGCGCTTGCGGGAGGACTGGCATCTGTTGAACTAGCCACTCGAAGAGGTCAGGAGAGGGTTTGCCAAAGAGACGTTCAGCCGCTGTTGAGCCATCAGAGCGTTGGAGATGGAAGTTGTGGATCGTGGTCATCACCCGTAAGCGTCGGGTCGATAAGCCTCGGCGATTGTGATGAATCTGACTCAGGTAGCCGTTGCGTCCTTCAACCGGAGAAGAGGTTCGTTGGAATTTAGTCACCATCGAGGTTGCCCAAGTTTGCCAGTGGGTGAACTGCTCACAAGACATCGCCGTGGTGATAGGGTGGCGCATCAACGATGCTTGAGCTTGTTGGGCCGCGATTTGGTAAGTAGCGTTAAGGGTTGGGTTTTTAGTGCGAACACTTTGCTGGTGCCAATAGTGGGCAGGCAACAGATATTGCTTCACCCAATCGCCCGTGGATCGCTCACAGTCTCGAACGCTCAAGCTTTGCTCGACCCACTCCCACCAGAGGTCAACCACGGCTGCCAAGTCGTGCCGTTGACGCTCAAACTAGGAGAGACTGCCCGGTTTATCTGACAGTTGATAGGTTTGTTTCAGGGTGTTCAGGGTGGTCGCTTGCTGTTGAAATTCAGATTCAACCATTTTGCTCGTCTGAGGAATGCCCAGCCGAATCGCAAAAGGATGGAGCGTGGTCGTCAGTTGATGCAAGATGGAGCGGTATTGGGTTTGAGCCTTCTCTAACCCACTTTGTTGGACTTGCAGTTGCTGCTTTAAGCAGGCGTTTGCTGTCGAGTCATCCAACTCGCGCAGTCGTCGGTTGACTCGAAACAGGTGATCAGACAACTCGCTGCCTATCCCTTGGGACAGTTCCCGCAACGCATGAAACAGATCGGCGATACTCGGACACCCCAGTTCATCAAGCGCAAGTTTGACCAATGCTTTGGCTCGGTCACTGACACAGTAATGGATGTTCAACCCTAGTTTGCTAACGCTTGCTGGGTATGCTGTTGCCAGGTTTCGTAGCGATAGTCCTGGGACATCTCCTCCACCAAGATGAACCCACTGGGTAAGTCCAACATGACTAACACTACCTGGTCAAAGAACGTTTCATCGACGCTGACACACGCTTCAACCGGCGTTTGAGGATGCTCCAACTGAGAGTGTTGCAGCCGTTGGTAGTCCAAAATTTGTGTCTCCATCTGGGTGCGAATCTGGCGCAAGGAGCTAACGGAAACCCCCACCTGTTGTTCTAGTCCCAGCAGTCGGAAGAACTCAGCTAAGCTCTCACAGCCCACTCCTCGCTTAAAGCAGAAGATAAAGACCGTGGCAACCACCAACCGTTTTAACCACTGCGCTCCGATGGCACTCTCCCACACCCTTGACTCTGGATACTGATGCCGACGCTTCATGGCTTGCTGATGTCGATGCACACTACTCTTGGAAATTCCGGTTGCCTGAGCAATGGCTCGAATCGTCAGGTGTCCTTTTGCAGAAAATGCTTGGAAGACTTTTTGACACCGTTCCCGTATATTGAGTTTCATCTGTTCCCTCATTTAACCCTTGAGGGTAGGATACTTGCCCTCGCGCTTGGTCGCAGGGTTTTTCTATGATGAGGCCAATTCTACCTGCTCAGGGTATTGCTGTCCCGCTTTATGTTGGTAGCGCTAAACTGATGTACTTTGGGACATACCAGAAAAAAGGCAATTATCAGCTTAAATGATTTTTGAGGGTATTTCAGAAAAAAGCAAATAGCTGTTTAAACTTGATAGTAGAATAAAGTTCTACTGAAAAAGCCTGAAGTGGAGTATGTGCGTGTATTTCAGGCTTTGGTTTAAGCTTGACACTAAGTCTTTAAATTGGACAAACAGCTCTTTAATGGACAAATAACACTAATTTGTTATCGATGACAAATAAAGTGTTATTCGACAGATGAATGACCCACGATACTTTAGATCGCTCCTGCACGTTGCCCCTCGTCAGAAACTTCTTGCAGAGGCGAGTTGTATTTTCTCGTCATAGATTCTGATCTCTACTCTTGAGTGCCTTTCAGTTGAGGCGCGCGCCCGAAGGTGTGAGTTAGGCTTTTGATTCGTTCCGCCAATTCAGGCGTGATTAAGCCGCCCCAATATCGCCATTCCCAATTTCCAGAAGGTTTTCCAGGATAGTTCATTCGGGCTGACGTGCCTAATCCGAAAAAGTCTTGCAGTGGAATAATCGCTAAATTGCTCACAGAACTAAAGGCAAGCCGAATTAAATCCCAATGAATTCCTTCCGGACTGATCTGCCCAAAAACGCGAAGAATCGCTTCATGCTCCCACTCTTCGCGGCTCTCGTACCAGCCAACGGTGGTGTCATTGTCGTGAGTACCCGTGTAGACAATGCAATTGCGCGGATAGTTAAAGGGTAGAAAAGGATTTCCGGGATCTGAACCGAAGGCAAATTGCAGAATTTTCATGCCAGGAAAGTCAAATGTATCTCGTAGTTCCTCGACTTCGGGGGTCATCACGCCCAAGTCTTCTGCCAAGATTGGGAGTTTACCTAATTTGTCGCGCAGGGTTTCAAAAAATTCTTTTCCGGGCGCTTTTACCCATTCGCCCTTTTCAGCGGTGCGGTTTTCGGGTCTTATTTCTGGATCTAGTTCCACGACCCAAAAGGACTCGAAGCCCCGAAAGTGATCGATCCGAATCACGTCTACATAGTCCAGCATGGCTTCAAAACGCTGCACCCACCACTTGAAATTAGTTTGTTGGAGATGCTCCCAGTTATAAACTGGGTTGCCCCACAGTTGCCCCGTAGAACTGAAGTAATCGGGTGGAACACCTGCCGCCATGTCAAGTTCGTAGGTTTCCTTATTTAGGCAAAAGTTTTCTGGGTTTGACCAAACATCGGCGCTGTCGTGAGCGACATAGATGGGAATATCACCGATGATCTGGATATCGCGATCGCCCGCATATTGTTTAAGCTGCGACCATTGGGAAAAGAAAGCATACTGCAAAAACTTGTGAAAGGTGATTTCGGAGTGGAGCCGCTCCCCCCATTGCTGCAATGCTTTCTGCGATCGCGTGACCAATTCCGGCTCCCATTGATACCAACTGGCACCTCCATGAGCCTCTTTCAGCGCCATAAAGATTGCGTAGTCATCCAGCCAGTAAGCTTTACTTTCACAAAATCCAGCAAATTTGGTGCGCTGAACCTCTGAGGCTTTTTCTTTAAACGTGTTGTAAGCTTTGTGGAACAGCGGCATTTTGTAGGCGATCACTTTTTCAAACTCAACGCGATCGCCCGAAAACTCTGGCACATGCCATAAATCTCCATCTTCCAAAGAACCACTGTCTTGCAGCAGTTCCAGACTAATTAAAAGCGGATTACCTGCCAAAGCGGAATAGCACATGTAAGGAGAATTACCGTATCCCGTTGGACCTAAAGGCAATACTTGCCAGTATTGCTGTCCGCTGGCGGCTAAAAAATCAATAAATTGATAAGCCTCTAAGCCAAGATCGCCTATGCCATAGCGACCGGGGAAAGATGTGGGATGGAGTAAAACGCCGCTGGCTCGAAGTGATGACATGGTAAACCTATATAGTTAAATGGCAGAAAGTGACAGTTGGTCGGAAGGCTGTTTAAGACGGTCGCTGCTTTATCTATCCTGATGGAGGCTAATTTATCAGGGAGCAGTCTCAGGATAGAGATTAGCGGAAATTTTAATGACTCGAATGTATCATGCTCTAAACTGACAACTCACAATTCGCTTCATGCCCTACCGCAATCCTACGCCGACAGTTGATATCATCATTGAACTGTGCGATCGCCCCCATCGTCCAATTGTATTAATTGAACGGCTCAATCCGCCGTTGGGTTGGGCACTTCCGGGAGGATTTGTGGACTATGGCGAGGCAGTGGAAACCGCAGCGCGGCGCGAAGCAGCCGAAGAAACCGGATTGCAGGTGGAACTGGTGGAGCAATTTTATGTGTATTCTGACCCGACCCGCGACCCGCGCCAGCACACCTTGAGCATTGTATTTTTGGCAACGGCGATCGGGGAACCAACCCCTGGCGACGATGCAAAGCATTTGAAATTATTTGAACCGTGGCAAATTCCAACAAATTTGTGTTTTGATCACGATCGCATCGTGCGTGACTATCTGCTCTATTGCAACTATGGACTGAAGCCAAGACTGGTTAGCTAAGGATCGAGAATTGATAATGACTTTTGTAACGCGATGTGCGACTTTCTCGAAATAACGCAAAGACTGCCCTTACCCTAGCCCTCTAACACGGGAGAGGAACCGAAAATGTCTGAAAAGCCTTCTCCCCAACGAAAAGGGTTGGGATGAGGGCAAATCAGTTGCACATCGCGTTTTTGTAGGTTAGGTTAGGCGCGAGTGAAACCCAACACTCTTAAGTTGTTTGATTTCATTCCCAGACAAAGAATCTCAAGGTAAGGGTCGTTTACTTCCTGCTTGATGCGGGCACTTTAACTGCATAGAGACGTTTAAGTAAACAAGTAGTATTCATCATGCCCAACTATGAGGAATTTCAGTCGAAGCGTTTTTTCCATTCATTGGATGGTTTGCGCTGTATTAGTATCCTGGCTGTCATCTGGCATCATACACCAGGGAAATGGGAGGGAATTCCGGCACTAGCGCGGGGCTTTCTAGGTGTCGATATGTTTTTTGTGTTGAGTGGTTTTTTGATCACTACCCTGCTGTTGCGGGAGCGGGACAAAAATGGCGATATTGCACTACAACAGTTCTACATGCGTCGGATACTGCGGATTTTCCCCCTCTACTATGGCTTACTAATTGTTTTCGCCATCGGTTTGCCGCTATTCATGCCCCATGGCAAGATGGCAAAAGACTTTTTTAGTGAACTTCCGTATTACCTGACCCATACCTCGAATTGGATTAGGGCAGAAACGATGCTGGCGATCTCATGGTCACTGGCTACGGAGCAACAGTTTTATGCCGTTTATCCTCCTATCGAAAAGTTTGTCAAAAGCACCCGTGCCAAATTTACGTTGATCGGTGGCGTAATCTTTGTAAACCAGCTGATCAACTTTGGGGTACTCAATCATCCTCTCGCTATGACAGGACTAAATTTCCAACACTTGGAGATCCTTCAAGCAACATTTACACCCATTTGTTTTGGTGTGTTGCTGGCTTACGCTCTACATTTTGAGTCAGGATTTCAAGCACTGGCACGCTGGCTACACCCCACTTGGACTCCTGTTTTCCTATTGGCGGTGACTTTTTTAGTGTGCAATCTACCAATGGCAAATCTTGCCGGATTTCCTAGGCTGTTGATTCAAGTGCTAATGACCATCCTTCTAGCAAGCTGTGTGATTCAAGAGAAACACAGCCTGAGCGGTATACTCAGCTTTTATCCAGTTCAACGAATTGGCGTGATTAGCTATGGGATGTATCTGATGCATCTGCCCATGATCGGTTTATCAGTCATTATCCTCAAGAAAATGGGCATAAACTCTCTGGCTGCACTGTTTTTACTCTGTTTGTTGCTCACAATTATTGTCAGTGAAATTAGTTTCCGGTTTTATGAGCAACCGTTCTTAAAGCTGAAACGCCTATTTGAGCCGAAGCAGCATACCCTGAGTAAGTAGGTTTAAGTCCAGAAATTGCTATGTCTCGTGAAGTAATCCGTACAAATTTAGCTCCGGCTCCAGTCGGTCCTTATAACCAGGCGATCGCGGCTTCGGGTCGAATGATATTTGTGGCAGGGCAGATTGCCCTAGATCCACAAACGGGGGATGTTGTGGGCGCAGGCGATGTCACCCAGCAAACCGAACAGGCGATCGCCAATCTCAAAGCGATCTTGATCGCAGCAGGGGCGACTTTGGACGATGTGGTAAAAACCACGGTATTTCTGAAAGACCTGAATGATTTTGTTCCCATGAACACGGTCTATGCCAGCTATTTCAGTGAAACAAATGCGCCTGCTCGTGCCTGTGTGGAAGTGGCTCGGCTGCCAAAAGATTTACGGGTGGAAATTGACTGTATTGCGGTGGTTCCAGGCTAGCTGAGAACTGATGCTTACAGTAAATGTGCTGAAGGCGATCGCCCATGCTACTTTTTATGAAGATCCTTTTCCACTTGCGTCCTTATGACACCTGAAATTCTCAAATCCATTAAAGTTTGGAGCCAATTTATTCACCCCATTTTGATGTGGGTATTACTTGCCTTAACCGTTTATGCCCTTTATTTAGGGATAAAAATTCGCAAAACTCGCTCCGCCCAAGGTGACGAAAAGAAAGAACTGATTAAAGGTAAATTCAATCTGAAACACTATCAGGTGGGTTCCTTATTGCTAGCGCTGATGGTGGTGGGTGCCGTTGGTGCAATGGGCGCAACCTACATCAACAGTGGCAAACTGTTTGTGAATCCCCATTTAATTGTGGGATTGAGTATGACCGGGATGATTGCCGTTTCAGCTTCTTTGTCGCCGCTGATGCAAAAGGGCAGCGATTGGGCGAGATCGACTCATATTGCTTTGAACGTGGTGCTAATGGGTTTGTTTACATGGCAGGCGGTGACTGGCGTTGGCATCATTAAAAATATCATTAGTCGGATGTAATTGCTGCCATTGGTTCATAGCATCACAACGGTTGTGTAGGGACACGAAATTTGCGTCCCTACTGTTTTGGGTGATCTCGATTTGGGCGATCGCGAATGGCATCATAGCGAGTCAACAATTGGTTGATCGCAATCACGCTGGTGGCAAGTCCAGTGTTATCCTCCAAAACCCCTTTATTAATCCCCACTACTTCACCATCCGCATTCAGCAAGGGTCCGCCAGAGTTGCCTGGGCTGAGCAGCCCCGCACTAAGTTGCAAACTGCCTTGCTCAGTGGTGCGAAGGAAACTGCCAGTCGTTATCGTCCCGGCTTGACCGCCGGGACTACCGATCGCATAGACGCGATCGCTGGGTCGCAATTGCGGGATATTTGCCAGAGTGACGGTTGGCAAAATAGTTGAGTTGGCTTTTGTTTTCAATCGCACGATCGCTAAATCGTAGCGCAGATCAAAATCAACAACCTCAGCTTCATATACTTCCCCTGTAGCAGTTTTCACCGCAGGGGAAGTAGAGTTTTCAACCACATGTTTATTGGTCAAAACTAACCCGTCTGGACGGACAACCATGCCAGACCCCAACTCTTTCGATCCATAGACTGTGACAACTGCACTATTTACTTTCCGATAAATGGCATCTGTTTGCTCTTTTTTGGACTCTAGAGGAATTACTTTTTTAATGATCTGAGCCTGATTTACTTGAGCCTGGTTAGTCTGATTTTTTTCTACATCTGTTGGAGCTAAAACTTTTAGAAAAGGAGCCGTTGCAGATGCCAGACCTACCACTATCAAACCGCCGCCAATCATTAAATAGTGAGTTTTCATACCTCAAGATCCATTGAAATTAATGCCTTGGCGATCGCGAGGATTGTGCAACATCACTCAAACGTGTGAGAGGAAAAACGCTGCACTCGGCTTAAGTAAGTCTTCAAGTTCAGTTCCCAATCAATGGTTGAGTGAAGTATTTTCCATCTGAACGCATCCAACTAAAACCTTCCTGCTACCATTGTCCTACCTTAGTTTCTAAAAATTACAAAAAGAACGCCAATATTAACCCGTTGTCAATCTTCTTCAGAACTGTGTCCAAGAAAGTGATTGTAAACCTTAAAGATAATTTTATGCTGCTTGCCAGTGGGCTTGTGGTTAGTATCAGCCTAGCAGGCTGCAATGCCCAAACTCAAGATCAATCTGCCCCCTCTAGCAGCGCTTCATCTTCTACTGCTTCTCCCCAAATGAGCCAAACTTCTGGAATAAACCCTAGTTCCACTATTTCAAAGACAAATCCTGTAGTGACACCCAAACCATCTCAACCGGCTGCTTCATCAAACTTGCCCTTGACGGTAGAAAAATTAAAAAATTCAGAATATTTCTTTCTAGCAAAAGGATCTATCAAGCTAGCAAATGGCAAATATGTAGATAAAGGTACCCAACGAACCATTTCTTTAGATGATGTTGTGGCGTATGGGGATCTGAACAAAGATGGCGTGAAAGATGCAGTTGGATCTCTCAGGATAACGATTCCTAACTCTGGTGATGTTACTTATTTGGTAACGATGATAAACGAGCAGGGAAACCCTAAAAATATTTCTGCGGAATTTGTGGGACCTCAAGTGAGAGTAAAAGCGATCACAATTAAGCCCAATGCCACAATTGAAGCGAAAATTCAACAATTTCGACCCGGCGACCCGGCTTGTTGCCCCAGTTTAGAACTGCTCCGAACCTACAAGATTCGCGATTCAAAAGCACCCGTTGAGACGAAGACTGTTCCTAAGAAATAGAGACCAATGGGCGATTATTCAAAGTAAAAAAATCCAACTATTCAGTTAATTACAAAGAGGCGTATGATATGCTGATCTAACATTTTCCTTTATGTGAAGTCTTTCATTCGCGCTGTTTGAATAGACTTTAACAGTGATGGATAAATGTACTTTTGTATACCCAACACTGCAAGTTTTCAGAGGCGGATTGCGTCACTTTATGAGCAATGCGATCGCGTTTTGAAAGTCTGGGCAGGTGAAGATTAAGCGATCGAGGAGCTTATGGAATTACTAGCTTTTGTTTATACGGCTGTCCATTACGAAGATCCCACACCTGATCCAGAGGTGACAGTGTTGGATCGAGAATGCTTCAAGGCTTCGGGTTCTGCCTTGATGACGTTGGCAGGTGCGGCTGTAGTAGCGGCATCAATTGGCAATGGAAATGCAATGGCAGCAACCGCGTCCTATGGTGCAGGTACATCCGGCGATGAAGTGACTCACATTCAAAAAGCCCTAGGCATTGCAGCCGATGGCGCATACGGTGCCAAAACCGAAGCCTCGGTCATGGACTTCCAAGTGCGTCAAGGCTTAAAGCAAATAGATGGGATTGTGGGTAAAGAAACCGCAACAGCTTTAGGCTTAAATGAAAAATATAAGCCTGTAGATTGGGGCAAGGTTAACACCAACAGCGGCATTGGTTTAAATGTTCGCAGTGGTCCAGGACTGGACTATCGTCGTATTGGTGGTTTAGAGGATGGCACTGTCGTAGATACCTACGGCGACACCATCTCCTATGATTATTATGACTACGAATGGCAACGCGTGGCTCCCGGTGCCTGGGTTGCTACAGATTATGTGAGCGACTATTACGAACCCACCAGCTACGAAGAAGTAAGTTATCACCATGATCATTACTATGATGATTACGATTGCTACAGCTACACTCCTCTGCCTTATACAGATGGTGGTGGCTATGTCGGAACCAATAGTGGCATTGGCTTAAATATCCGCTCTGGTCCAGGATTGGGCTACTACGTTGAGGATGCCGTCTCTGATGGCACCTACCTGGATACAGAAGGAGAACCCGTGCACCGAGATGGATATGCTTGGGAACGACTTTCTAATGGTAGCTGGGTCGCTTCGGACTACTTGGAATAGTTCTCAGACCTATTTTAGGTACTGGTAGGTTCTTCTATGGGGATGCAGAGATTAACTTCTGCATCCCTTAATTTTTAGGCTCAACAGATGGGCGGCTTAAGCGATTCTGCTGAATGAATTCTCTAACAGCGTCGATGCTGGTGGCGAAACTGTTGCGATCGCCACCACCACTCTCAGATCGCTTAGCAACTCCTTTATTCACGCCAATCATCTCTCCTTGAGCGTTGAGCAATGGTCCACCAGAGCTGCCCGGTTTGAGCAAAACATTTGACTCCAAATCTCCATTCGAGCGAATCTTGAGCAGTCGCCCTTCGGTCAAAACACCCGCCTTGCCCAAAGGACTACCGATCGCGCAAACCGACTGACCCACTTCAGTTATCTGGTTAGAAGCCAGACGCACAATGGGTAACATCGCCTGAGTTTCAATCTGAAGCAACGCCAGATCATTGCGGCGGTCTGTTGCAACCACCTGCCCATCGTAGCGGGTGCCTTCCAAGGTTTCGACGTAAAGCGATCGCTGTCGCAAACGACTCACCACATGATTATTGGTCAACACTAATCCATCAGAACTGACAATGCTACCAGAGCCAATCTCTCGCCCTGCATAAACGGTTACCACTGCTGGACTCGCCGACTTACATCCGGTCGCGACTGAGGAGGGGGCTTGCGCTACATCGGGTTCAGCTTGCACTGGATTATGAACATCCGGTGAAATCGGAAAAACAGCAGATGGCAAAGAACTATAGGGCTGATCTGATCCCGGTCCAATACGCGGCATTTTGCCAAAATCAGGCGCGCCCTGAGTTGGCAGAAAGAATGTACAAATACGGGCTGCCGCAATCAAAACAGCCGCCAAAAGTAAGCCCTTAAACCCCATTTAGCCCTAATTACCAGTGAATAGTATAATTGTACTAAAACAAGAGGCTTTACTCTAACAATTTTCTACTCATTTGAAGTCGGGCTACTCGTCTATAGATTTGCTCTCTAAATCTATTTCAGAATCTATTGCAGATCTACGAAAAAACCAGGGATTGGAGCGCTTTGGAATGGTGAGTCCGTGAGTTTGGTGAAAATCTTCTAACACTTTGCGAGTCAGCCCTGTAGAAACCTGGCGGACAATTTGGCGCAACAAGCGATCGCCCGTGCTTTGAACCAGCGCCTTGGGCAACGCATAAATAAACCGAGGAAACTGAATCATCACCGTCAGGTCTAACTGCCATTGCACACGAGTAATCGCAGGCTGGATGCCGTGATCTCGATGAGTTTCATGACCATCCCCAAATGGCGCTTCCACCAACTCCATCGCCGCTCGGAAATCAACATCATATCCCGCTGCACTGTATCCCGGCACGGGCACTGTTTCAATCCGGTAAACGCCTTCTTGCTGGGGCAGTAGATCTAACCCAATCTTCGGTTCTACCTCATAGCCAAACGAGCCAAAGCGACCAATTAACAAGGCATAACTATTGGTGCCAATTGGCTCAACTTTCATAGGATAAGCACATCGACGAAACCACTCATGATGCTGATCTAGATATTGGGCAACAGTACCCGCATCAGCGCACATTTCCATGTGGTCTTTAAATTGACTGTAAAAACGAATTGGCTCATTCACAAGCTGAGCAGCATCCTCTATAACTGAAACTGAATAGTCAGCATTTGATAGGACTGACCCACTGTGCATTACGCCGTTGGGCACTTCAGCAGGTTGTTCGGTAGAACGATATGACTGCATTCGCTTTGGGTTCCCAGGTGATGAGTAACAACTTTTTTTAGAGTTCCCTCATAAGCGGGATTTCTATCGACTCAACGAAACCTTATCTTAAACATAGCTGGCAAGAATTGGTCAACTGATTGAAGTATTTTTACCGTTTAAAGCTACTTCTTTTTAAGTCAATACTCTTTCAGCGGCGCGATTGCAAACATTATCCATCCCTAAAAAAGTAGTGCGAGTCATTGCTGCAATAATCAGTAACATATCATTCTAGTGGAGAGTTTATTTATGAAAGCATTTGTTGCTGGAGCAACGGGTGAAACTGGGCGCAGAATTGTGTTAGAGCTTGTTCAGCGACAGATTCCAGTCCGAGCATTGGTTCGCGACTTAGAATCTGCCCGCTCAATTTTGCCATCCGAAGTAGAGCTAGTGGTGGGCGATGTGCTGAAACCTGAAAGCCTCAGTGCCGCGATCGCTGACTGTACCGTGGTTCTATCTGCAACGGGTGCCCGTCCTGGTTTTGATCCAACCGGACCCTACCGCGTTGATTTTGAAGGCACCAAAAACTTGGTGAATGCGGCGAAGGGAAAGGGAATTGAGCAATTTGTCATGGTTTCCTCGCTCTGCACGTCTCAGCTTTTTCATCCATTAAATTTATTCTTTCTAATTTTGGTTTGGAAAAAACAGGGAGAAGAGTATCTGCAAGCAAGCGGAATTCCTTACACAATTGTGCGACCGGGTGGCTTGAAAAATGAAGATAATGCGGATGGCGTGGTCATGTCTGGGGCAGATACCTTATTTGAAGGCAGCATTCCCCGAACTAAAGTCGCCCAAACCTGTGTAGAAGCACTGTTTTTGCCTGAGGCTCGCAACAAAATCGTTGAAATTGTGGCAAAACCTGCGATCTCATCGCAATCCTATGAGCAACTGTTTGCCAGCGTTACTTGATTACTTGAAGACATTCTGAGGTGCTTGATTACAGAAGGAAGCGATCAAGGGCTGCCTTCAACTCCTGAATTTCGGTTTCGATACTTCCTTCATGGGCAGCGCGGGCAATGCATTCAGTTAAGTGTTCGTCTAAGATAATCCGTGCTACTCGGTCTAACGCTCCGCGAACTGCTGCCACTTGCACTAGCACATCAGGACAGGAACGATTTTCTTGAACCATTGCTTTAATGCCGCGAATGTGTCCCTCGATCCGAGACAACCGATTGACAACTTTCCGTAGCGACTCTTCGGTATGAACATGAGGATGACTTTTAGATAGTTCATGGGAATGAGAATCATCTTTAATTTCTACGTTGTGGCTATGGGAAGCCTCGGAAGTCGTCATTTAAATACAAAGATGAAGGTTATGCGTCGATTTTAGCCTAGGTATGAGCGGAAATTGCGCGGAAAACTTCTATCAAAGGTCGGTAACCCCTACTCAGCCGTATCTGATTCAAATGGATAGAACTATTCCAAGACTGTCAAAATGATGAAAAGGTTTGGTAGCATTTGCCTTCGCGCAATAGTGGGCTGCCGATTCTTAGTTTGAGCAATGTCGAAGGTATGTGATATGCATGTTGTCAACCTTTTTGAGTTTCTGCGCCGTTTTGCTTATCCAGCGATCGCCTTTGGAATGTCGGTTCTTCTAGTCTTTCAAACTTTGCCTAGTGCGTCTGCGGCAAGTCTAGAACCTGCACCCCTGAAAGCGGTGGATAAGGAGGCTGTGCTACCCAAAGCGGAAGTGAGTAAAGGCAGCTTTGTAGCCGCCGCCGTAAAAGCGGTTGGTGCAGCGGTCGTGCGAATTGACACAGAACGCACGGTAACTCGGCAACGTTCTACTGATCCGCTGATGGACGACCCACTGTTCCGTCAGTTTTTTGGAGGTGACTACTATTCACAAATTCCCCGCGAAGAGCGAATGAGAGGTCAGGGATCGGGGTTTATTTTGGATCAAAGCGGAGTGATTTTGACCAATGCCCATGTCGTGGATAAAGCCGATCGCGTCACCGTGACCCTGAAGGATGGGCGCGTTTTTGACGGTACGGTAAAAGGAGTTGATGAAGTTACCGATTTGGCGGTTGTTAAAATTGACGGTAAAGCATTGCCAGTTGCACCGTTAGGCAATTCAGACAGTATTCAGGTGGGAGATTGGGCGATTGCAGTTGGCAACCCTTTGGGGTTAGATAATACCGTCACTTTAGGAATTGTTAGTACCCTAAAGCGCTCTAGTGCCCAAGTGGGCATTCCCGATAAACGCCTAGATTTTATCCAAACGGATGCCGCCATTAATCCAGGCAATTCTGGTGGTCCTTTGCTAAACGAGCAAGGTGAGGTGATTGGGATTAATACGGCCATTCGAGCAGATGCCATGGGCATTGGTTTTGCCATTCCAATCAATAAAGCAAAGGATATTGAAATCCGTTTGGCAAAGGGAGAGCGAATTACTCATCCTTACTTGGGTGTGCAAATGACGACCCTTACACCGGAACTGGCAAAGCAGAATAACACCGATCCAAATTCAGCCTTTTTAGTGCCTGAAGTGAAGGGAGTTGTGGTGGTGCGGGTGTTGCCAAATACGCCAGCCGAGAAAGCTGGATTGCGGCGGGGTGATGTGGTGATCGATATTGATGGACAAGCGATCGCGACTGCCGAACAGCTACAGCAGTTGGTGGAAAGCAGCCAAATTGGGCAAACGCTGAAACTACAGGTGCAGCGCGGCACCGTCAGCAAGCAATTATCTGTGAAGACGGCTGAATTAGATAATGCTGCCTAAAAGGCAACGCTGCATGGAGTGAAAAGTAAAAATATGTTGATAAAGAGAGGGGCGATCGCTCCTCTTTTTGAGTAAATCTTGTTGTATTGATCTTGAAGTGCTGGCAACCTATGGAGTAGGACGGGCAGGGTTCGGATTGACATTAGGTGGCGTGGTTGTGGTGGTAGCCCCCGAACCAGGTTGCACAGATGGCAGATCTAAATTAGGAGTGACCTGTGGTGCGGTGATAACAGTTGTAGATACGGCAGGCGTAGCGGGTACAGCAGGCACAGCCGGCGTTGTCGGCGTAGCGGGGATGGCAGGTGTAGCAGGGATGGCAGGCACAACGGGCGGCGCAACTGGAACTGCCACCGGAGGAGTGCTAATGATTGCGGTTTGAGGAGGAGCCACAACAGGTGGTGCTGGTGCTAATACTGGTGGAGTTGCAGGCTGAATTGCGGTGGGGACTGGTGGTGCTGGTGCGAATGTTGGTGGGGTAGCTGGCGTTCCTACTTGTGGTGGGATTGCAGGAGCAGGAATTGGGCGAGGCGGGGCGATCGCAGGTGGCGCAACTTGGATCTGCGGAGTTTGTACAACTGGCTGTATGGGCAAAGAAGTTTCTACAGGCGGTGTGATTGGAGTGGGCAATTGGAATGGTTGCGCTGGGTTGCTGTATTGCTTTAAGGTTGCCAGTACCGCAGACCATTCATAAGCACTTTTATTTGGGTCGTAGCTTGAAACCAGAGAAGTTGAGGGGATGCCAGAGGTCGAGATCGGCAGAGGATTACCAGGACGATTTTCAGCCACCAGTGCCCAAGATGGTGTACTTAGAACCTCGCCTGGCTTACTGTTCGCAAACACCTGAGCCTTTCGAGGGGTTGCCATTTCTTGCCCAACAGCCTCCAAGCCCTGCATGTCGATGTCTTTCACCAAGGGGCTAGTTTCATAGAAAGCCTTTAGATCAAAATCGTAAACACCAATTTGATTTTTATACACCGTTCCTAACTGCCCAGCTTTCAAAACATAGGTTTGAGAGCCATCCGCATTAGAAATTTCGATCGCACTGTCCGTTAGAGCACCCACAATGGTGACTCCCGTATCTTCGATATAGCGAACAAACAATGCAGAACCGCGAATTCCAGCAACCGCGTTTGGGGTTTTCACCTGAGTTCGCCCTTGACCTGGCGGAATCAACAGCAGTACAGTTCCCTTTTTCAAATCCAGATTGCGAGTATTTGGAATGAAGCTAAAAATAGCTTGCTCCCCAATTCTGGCAAGAGAATTATCGTTAAAGCGAAGCTCTGCCATTGCCTTACGGAAAGTCTTTAGGGAATCGCCTGGAGTCATGTTGTCTGCTTTTTTGGCAAGACGAGGCTTGGGTTGCTCTTTTAAGAAAAGCTCAACCTGATTCCGTAAATCCCGAACGGTGGCACGGGTTAGAAGGGTCTGAGCATTGGCTATGAGGGGCAGTGAAGCAATGCTAGAACTGCAAAAAGCTACTGCAAAAGTGGTGATAAGTTGCTTATGCATAAGGCTCCAAGCGCTTGGGCAATTCCATACAAACTCTAACCTAATTATAAGATTAGGCAATAGTCATAAAGGTATGCCTATCATAGCTACGTAAATTTTCTTAGAAGTTTAAGGAGTGAAGGCTTGATGAAATCTTCACATTAAAAAAGCGATACTTCTTAACAAAAATCTACAAAGTCAATCAAGCGCCTATGAATACTACTTTTGAGTGATGCGATCGCACCGAGTTTTCTGGACTAATATCGCTATGCTCTTATCAAGAGAAAATACATTCCCTGGATTGTCATTAATCCTCTCCCTAGACAAATAATTGCTTGGTGAATTGCCTCAGTAGTTTAACGGTTCCTAAATTGTCACGTTGTCTCAGTGTGAAGCCCCTTGTCTCCCAGACTTCACTGTTGCGCTTTAAACAAGGGCAACAGATTCTGCTCTGGTTCATTAGCTTGTTAGGCTTAGGAGCTTATCCTGCCAACTGTGCCTCACCTAGAAACGCCCTGCCGGGTGATGCTGAAATTCAACACGCATTGAATTCTCCAATTCCCACGCAGCCAACTTTGCTAGGTTCACAGTCATCCACATCTTCAAATTCCTTTAAGTTTCTTGCAGAATTGCAGCAGGTCAAAGGAGATTTGGAAAGCGCTATTCTTCCAATGCAACCTACTACAACAGCAGCTTTTGGGTTAGCCAGGTCTTCTCACAGCGCAGCCAGTCTACGACTATCTCCCAAATCGCCTCCAGTCGTTTTTGCTGCTAGTAAGCTTAAAGCCTTAGAACCGAGTGATGTTGAAGTGCCTATATCTGAATTGGCACGCGATCGCTCTTCCAAACCTCTGCAAAAAACAACAGCAATACAACCGTTGCTGGCTGCCGACCCTGATTTAGGGAATCTACGGCTGCAAGAATCACCGGATCGCCCTGTTATTCCAGGTAGTCCATCTGATCCCAATAGTCCATTTGCGCCCCCAATCCCTGTTGGATGTGATCCAGAATTAGGCTGTTTGAGGTTACAAAGTCCTGTGGTAACAACGACCCCTCCACCTGTGATGTATCTGCTGCCACGGCTGGATATTTTTAGAAGCAATAATATTTTGTCTGGATTAAACCCCGTTGAGGAGGGATTAATTAGACCTGCAATTTCTTTATTGATTTTGCCTGCTTTAGGCTCTAGCACTTACCTGAATGTTTCAGCCGAAGGGGCACTTAATCAATATTTCAGCCTAACGCAGTTTAACTACAGTGAAGTAAAGTTCAAGGCTGGCATTTTTCAGCGCTTATCGCCTTCCATGTCAGCGGAAATTGGCTGGACGAATCAACAGTTTTTTATTTCGAGCAATCAAATTTTTGGATTGTCAGCGGGAACTCGATTTTTAAATGATCATTCAATTCGGTTGGAATTAAGCCGTCAAGACCAACTTGCCAAAAATCTGTCGCTTAGTTCGTTTTATCAATTTCGCGTTAGTTTTACCGAACCCAGCGATCGCTCTCGAATTATCAATGTGTTATTTCTTTCTTTGAATTACAGTCTGAATCCCCGCGTTCAGCTTGGATTGGATTATCAATTTGCATCCGCCAACTTCACGGTGCAGCCCCGAACCGATTTATATCATCAAGTGTTAGGCAGGATTAGTTACAGCGCTTTCCGAACAGCCCAGATTAGTCTCTATGGTGGGATAAGTACAGGCACTTCAACGGAACGGGCGATCAATTTCAATAGTTTTCTACTGGGAATTAGCGTCAGTGTAAGCTTGGTTATTTTCTAATTTGACCGTTTAAGTGATGAGAAGTGTGGAATGAGAAGTGTGGAGGATCAAATTTTTGCTTATCTGCTTATCAATGTATCCATTGACTTCTTGGCTTAAAGGTAAGAACACCAATCACTCCAGCTTCCGGCGTACAGCTTTCCGGGAAGATTGGCGACGTTTAGCGACAACAAGTTCACACAGGCAGTTACGCCGGAGCCACAATACACGATGATTTCGTCGGAATTTGATAAGCTTTGCCAGCGCTGACGGTGTTCATTGGGCGATCGCAAATAGCCTTCAGCATCCGTTACCTCTTGCCAAGGGTAGTTGACGGCTCCTGGAATATGTCCAGCAACAGGATCGATCGGTTCTCGTTCGCCACGATAGCGATAGCCTTCCCGCGAATCAACCAATGCTACCGCTGGTGACTCTTTGCGAATATTAATTTGATCAATGGTCAACACTAAGTTGGACTGAATCGCTGGGATGAAATTACCGGTCTTAATGAGCGGAAGATCGCTAGACACTTCGTAACCAGACGCTTTCCAGCCTGAAAAACCACCATCCAAAACGGCAACGCGATCGTGTCCTAAATATTGCAACAACCACCATAAACGAGCGGCAAACGCCAAACGCGAATCATCGTAGGCAACCACCAAAGTGGGACCTGCGGGCGGCTCTGAATGGATGCCCATAGTTTCAAGCTTGTTAGCTAAAAGGTCGGGGTCGGGTAAGGGGTGCCGTCCTCCATGGGTGCCAGCGGGACTGGACAAATCTTGGTTCAAATCAAGATAATAGGCACCCGGAATGTGACCTTCCTGATATTGCTGTGCGCCTAGCTGGGGCTGCATCAAGTCAAATCGACAATCGGCGATCGCCACCTGTGGGTCATTGAGGTGATCCTGTAACCAGTCCGCCGAAACAGTGGATCTAAACATTTCTTTAAACGTTTTATAAAGTCTTGAACCCAATACAACGCTTTTACGTCGTATTTATCCGGAGAAAGGCTACAGGCTCACGAAAATATTAATTTAACTCTAACTGGTATGGGGTAGTAATTATGGGTATCAATCCGGGTCTATGGATATCTAGAAATTCGATGAAATGGGTCTTTCGCTTAAGTTTTGTGGGGGTCGGGCTGGGCTTAGCGATCGCATTCATGTACTTATCTTATGCATCGCCGCCCCTACGTCAGGTCAAAATTTCTGAAATTATCAACTTACCCAATACGGAAGGGGTGCGAGTAGACGATCAAAAAGTTACAAAAGGCAACTCCATCACTTCCGGTCAGCAATTGATTACACTACAATCTACTCGTGTTGGCATCCAAGAAGCAACTGGTGCTGCTCGATTAGGAGCCAATTCGTCTCTGATTCTGCGAAATGATTGTTTCCAATTGGGTGCCGGAGAAGCGGTGATTGCGGGTGCTCAAGGCTGTATTGGCGCGGTCGTGATTTCGAGTGCCGACGGCATTTATACCGTGGAACGTTTGGGCTATTTGGCAGAAGTGAAGGTGTTAGCGGGTCAAGTGGATCTGTCTATTCCTAGCAATCCTGCGGTGGGTGCCGTTTCGCTTCAGCCGAATCAAAAGGTAACGGTAAACTGGACTGGCGATGAAATTGGTCCAGTGCGTTTGATGTTGCCGCAAGAAGTGACCACGATCGCAAACGGTGAACTCTTTCAGGGCTTCCAAGTGGCATTGCCTAACCAAACCAAGATTGCTGCTCTACAGCCACCTGTGGCGATCTCGCCGATCTCGAAGCCAGCCCCTTCAGTTAAACCTACTCCGGCACCCACAACGCCACAACTGCCCGTTGTCAAGGAAGCGCCCACCGATCCTCAATTCACACCCGCTGCCAGAGCCGATTATTCCACAAATGGCGATGATGCAGAGTTAAATGATGCTTCGGATACTCCCCGATATGTGCGCCGCCGCGTGCCTCCTAACGGTTTCAATGAGCGCTATTCGTCTCGCCGCCGAGTGCGATCGCCCTATGCTAGCAACTCCTACCGCCGTCGCACCCCGTCCTACTCGGCTCCTGACTACGGTAATTCAGGTGATGAATCACCCGCTGCTCCTAGCGCTCCGCCAAGGGTAGAACAGCCTCATCCTAATAGGGAAACTGTTCCTCCACCTGTGGTCGAAGAACCCTTGCCGATGGTGATTGAGCAGCCTGTTGCCCCGATTCCTGTTGTGCCGGAAGGATCGGTTGTGGTTCCAGCCTATTAAAAGTAGGGCAAAATTGGTGAGAGGGTGAGAGTCTAAAGAGCGATCGCTCTCTAGACTCCACAGTGATACTTACAGGCAGCAACGAGAATTTCATCGTCTGTCACGGTGTAGACTAAGCGCTGATCATCATTAAAAGCATCAGATTCGGAAATAACTCTACGCTTCACTCCAGGTCATTCAAGTTGACTTCAATCAAGTGAGGGCGCTGCTTAATATTTTCAACCGTTTACACCAACCGGGCGCAATTCGGCTCAGAATGCATCAGATACGCTGTTTCATCTACACTGTAAACAACGATCTCGATCTTCTGATCTTTCAAAGGTTGCTTTTAACCCTACCAGGAAATTTTCGTCGGGTTCATTCGCATTCAAACGATAAACAGTTTGCATAGCTCCTTTTTTGTAGGTTAAAGACCTGGATTGATTAGCCCAATGTTAGACGATTTAGATAAAACACTATTTCTCCGCTGTAAAAACTCGTGCAGTTGCTCAAAGTAATCTTCTGTTGCTGCCTGCCGCACTGAAGGACGTTGGAGCAATGCCTCTCCCCACGCTTTGACTTTTGGCGTTTGGGCAAAGAACTCAAACTGGTATTGCTCAAACACGACAAAATAGCGAAAGATTGGCGCATAGACCGCATCAATCAGGCAAAAAGAGTCTCCTGCAAAATAGGGCGATGAATGGAGTTGTGCTTCGAGGATTTGAAAACTGTTGAGCAGATCTTGGCGTTTTGCCTCAAAGACTCCTTCATCAGTGGCGCTATAGAATGCGGCAATTTTAGTCAGAATAGTAGACCCAAACTCAATCCAAGAGCGATGTTTGGCTTTTGTTAAGGCATCTGCTGGATGCAAAGAACCGGGGGTGATTTCATCCAAATATTCGCAAATGACAGCCGACTCAAACAGCACCTCTTCACCGACTAACAGAATCGGTACTTTGCCTAAGGGCGATCGCTGCAAAAACCAGGCGGGTTTATTCGCAAGGTCAATGTATTGGCGATCGTGGGGAATTTGTTTTTCAAGCAGCGTAATAATTGAGCGCTGTACATAGGGACAAAGAGTGTGACTAATCAGTTTTAGGGTTGGAATTTCAGTAGACATCGTTCATGCTCCGTAATAAAACCGTTCGTGAACCACTTTGCCCGATTGCCACTGTTGCACCGAAACCTGATGATAGGTGCGGGTTCCCCAGTCCTCATGGGTGTAGTCATAGAACCATTCGGAGATAATCACGTTTTCTCCAAACGCGACATTCTTTAATTCACCTTGGCGAAACTCAGTTATCTTGCTAAAAAATTCCTGTTCTCTCTGGCGGTTAGCGGCTTTGCCAATAGTCGGCGGGTTTTCATTTTCTTGCATGATGACCTCTTCGCCATAATACTTTTCAAAGGCTTGCAGTGCGTTACCTTGCAAGACAAGCTGTTTGATGTCTTCAAATGCCGTTTTTAGGTCGATCGCTGTCTCTAGTTCCGTACTCATGATTAGAACTCTTGCAAAAGTCAGCTAGCCAAAGCTAGTTCGTAGTTGTAAAGTGC
>QBMH01000005.1 GCA_003249025.1 Leptolyngbya sp.
CCTTCGACAGGTTGGCATTGAACTTCAAACCGCTCTGCGTTCCAATATGCAGGACTCTCGCGATCCTGCCTGGGTTAAGTTACTCCAACGAATGCGACGACTCATTGAAACGGTCATTGGTCAATTAGTAGAGCGCTTCAGGGTTGAAAAGGTCTGGGCACGAGACCGGTGGCACTTAACCAGTCGCCTCAACCGCAAGCTGTTGGCTCATACCCTCTGTCGTTGGCTCAACCGTCATAGCGATGAACCGTTGCAGTTCGACCAGCTTGTGACACAGTAGTTTTAGTCGCACATCGCGTAAATCAGGTGTAAATTATGAAATTTACTGACTATCAAGACTTTCATCAGGTTCGAGCAGACTATCAAATTAAATATCAAGAAATAGAATTCGTATCTGAATGTTGGACAGATGTATCAATTATTTTTGATATAGACTTTGACTTTCATAAAAACTGTTCCAACATTGATCAATCCGATATAGCTCGACGAGAACTCATGATTTTGCCCGTTCTCAAAGAACTGTACCAAAATTGTAGTGGGATTAAAGGAAAGCCAGGATTTTGGGTGCAAAGCAAACTTGAACTAGATGAAAAGCTCTCTGGAACAGTTGACTATATATTTACTGCTCAATCTGAACTCAGTAAAACTCTTCTGAGTCTGCCCATTCTGATCTTAATCACTCAAGCTAAATGTAATAACTTTGAGCAAGGTTGGGGACATTGCCTTGCTGCACTCGTTACCGCAGATCACCTCAATCATCATTCTCGCCCCGTTTACGGCATTATTACTGATGGCAAGCTATGGGAATTTAGACGGTTACACAATCAGGTTTTCACAAAAAATTCAGCTAGCTATACCATCACTGATTTGGACAAGCTATTTTGTATGCTCAACGGGTTATTTAGCCTAGCCACTCAAGATTTAAGGGTCGAAATCACACCATGACACAAGCACTCGAACAACGAATCTACACCCCTGATGAGTATCTTGAACTTGAACTTGCATCTGAAACCCGCAGTGAATACCGCAATGGAGCCATTATTTCTATGACTGGGGGAACGCCTGATCACAATGAGTTGGCAATTAACCTTGCAGCCTTCTTTAAATCTGTTTTGCGAGGCAAGCCTTACCGGATTTTTGGAGCCGATCAACGGTTGTGGATTCCCGATCGCAATCTCTACATATACCCCGATGTCATGGTGATCGAAAAACCCCTACAGCTTCAAACAGGGCGCACTGATACCGTCATAAATCCTTGCTTTATTGCTGAAGTGCTGTCTAAATCAACCCAAGATTATGACCACGGCGAAAAATTCTCTGCCTATCGTACTATTGACAGCTTCCGCGAATATCTTCTGATTGATCAGTACAACATCCACATAGAACACTATGTCAAGACTGCTGCTAATCAATGGCTGCTATCAGAATATGATGATCCGAATATCACATTGTCCTTGAGTGCGTTTGAAGCTCACATCGAAATCATTGATCTCTATGAAAATATTGATATTGATGCTTAATAAAATAGTGAGGGCGACTCTGTACGAGACGGCAAAGCCGAACGCGGCGGCATAACAAGTCATTGCATGGGTCGTTACATTGCAAACTGTAATTGAGAGCCTTGGTCTGTTTTAATCACTTCAATGCGAGACTGAAAGGCTTCTTTAAAGTGGGGAACGTGGGTGACGGTGAGAATGCAGGCGAAGTCGGAGGCGATCGCGTTGATGGCAGAAATCAGGCGATCGCAGCCTTCGACATCTTGGGTGCCAAACCCTTCATCGACGATCAACATTTGCAGTGCAGTGCCCGATCGCTGCGCCAAAAATCGGGCTAGTGCTAGCCGAATCGCAAAGTTAACCCGAAAGGCTTCCCCGCCAGAGTAGGTTTCGTAGGGGCGCGTTCCTTGGGTGTCGGCAATTACAATGTCTAGTGTTTCGCTCCACTTAGCCTGTTTCAGCTTTGCCTTAGAGCTAGCGCCCGACCGTTGCGTAATAAATTGAATATGCAGTTGATTGGCGCTGAGCCGTCCTAAAATCCGGTTGGTTTCGGCTTCAAGCTGGGGCAGGGCGTTTTCAATCATCAATGCCTGGATGCCATTTTTACCGAATGCCTGAGCGACTTCTTGATAAACACGCTGTTGATGCGCCAGTGCTTGAAGCTGTAGGGCGATCGCGGCTTGCTGTTGAGTTAAAATGGCAAGCTGTTGCCGTTGCTGCTGGAGCCGACCTAACGCTGAAAGCTGTTGGTCTAACTCGCTGCGACGGATTCTGATACGGTTTTCTGTGGCATCAATGAAAGAACGGCGATCGCAAGTCTCTTGAAGTTGCTGTTGGAGCGTCTTAATTTGTGCTTGAGAGATTTTAAGGCTACTTTGACGCTTGTTTAAGCTAGAGTTTAAGTCTGCGAATCGACGCTGAAATTGCGGATATTGCTGCTGATATTTATAAAGCTCTTGGTAGTGCAATTGATAAGGTTGAGCTTGTCTTAGAGCGACTCGCAAAGCGTTGTGCTGATCTAAGTCATAGCCAATGTCTGCAAGCTGTTGATTAAAGTGCGCTAAAGCAGTTGCATAGTCTATTGTAAATTGCTCAATTTGGCTTTCTAATTCAACCTGTTGAGCCTGAAGTTCGGGTTGCCGCTGGGCAAGGTTTGCCTGACGCTGCCGTGCCTGTTTAATTTCTGCCTGTTTAATTTCTGCCCATCGCCAGCGATCGACTTGTCCGCGTGCCAAGGCGTGATCTTTTTCGTCATAGTTTAGCTGGTGCAGGCGATGATCAATTTGCGCCAACTCTTCGCTGAGATCTGCGGCATAGTTCCCCATATTCAGCGTATGTTCTAACTTTGCCGCTTCCATTTCAAGCTGGCTCAGGTTTGCCTGACCCGAAATGGTGGATTGCAATTGTTCTTGGAGTTGCCCTCGGCGTTCTAATACAGTGGTGTATTCGCCTAAGTCTTTGTCTACTTCGCGATATTCCTGTCGCAAAATCTGAATTTCTCGCTCCGAGGCGGCGAGTTGCTCTCGAATGACCCAAATCTCTTGCAAGATGTCTGATCGCGTGGTCTGGTGCTTTTCTAAGACCAAACTCCAGTGATGCTCATCCAAGGGGCGATCGCACAGCGGACAGGGAGGATAAGTGTGACCCATCTCTTCAGGATTAGCAACCTCTTGCTTTAGCCAATAAATCTTCTGATCCACCTCTGCCAGTTGGGTTTCATAGTCGCGCTGTCGTTCTTGCAGTTTCTCCATGAAGTTGCGTCGCTCTACGCCTTTTTCCCGCACTTGCTGCAAATAGTTGCGCTGGGATTCTAGCTGGGCAATGCGATCGCTGACCGACATAACTGCCTGCTGCAATTCGGGCTGGCGCTTTTGTTGATGGCTAAGTTGATGGGCGGAAGCGCGCAGTTCTTCCAGCCGTGCCGACAATCGAGTATGGCTACGATCAAGCTGTTGCTGGATCTGTTGACGGCGCTGGAATAAAGGGGCTGCCTGGAATTGAAGCTGATCCAGCCGGGTTAAATCAGTCCGGGATTGCTGTAATTCTTTTAGCGCTTTTTCTACCTCTGGGGCTTTACGGAGACTATGTTGAATTTCTTGCTCTTGCTGAGTTAGGGCTTCAAGCTGTGCCTGGGTATGCTGAAGGTGTCGATCCAGTTCGGTAATTTTTTCCTGCTGTTGCTGCTGATACTGCTGTTGTTCGGTTTGAACCCGTTGATCAGTTTTGAATTTGGCAGAGAACTGTTCTTCTTGTAACTGCAAAGTCTGAAACTGGAGATAGCCAGCCGCGATCGCCTCGGCTTGTCGTAATAAGGCTTCTATTTCTTGCTGCTGCTGCTGAGTGGCTGCAAGTTCCTGTTGAAAGCGCTGACAGTCTTGCTCCAGGTTTTTTTCTTGCTGCTGCTGCCAAGTGAGCTGTTGCTGCCAAGTGAGGCGCTGCTGCTGGCTGACCTGAAGCGCTTGCAGCATGGCTTCATCTTCGATTTGCTGGCGTTGCATCTCCGCCAAGGTCGCTTCTGCGATCGCCTGCTCTGTTGCGATCGCGGTTTGTTGCTGCAATTGTTCTGCGATCGCCGCCAAATTGCGTTCCAGCAGATCAACTTGTCCTTTTAGCTGCCGCGATTGATCTTTCGCCTTTTCCGCCAACTCATCATATTGATTGAGCTTGAGTAAATCTGCCAGAATTTGTTTGCGTTCCGTTGGGCGCTTCACCATGAACTCATCGGCTCGACCTTGCCGCAGATACGCCGAATTAATGAAAGTGTCGTAATCCAGCTTCAAATGCTCCACAATTAACTGCTGCGTTGCCCGAACGCCCTTCGCTGTCAGCGATCGAAAGCGAAGAGAAGAAGTTGAATTTTGTTCGCGTAGCGTTGACCTAGGAGATATTTTGAGTTCTAAGTTTTGAGTTTCATCTTCCGACCCTTGCCCCCTGACCCCTGGCTTCTGTCCCCTTGCCTCTTCCATCGCCACTTGAAATTCTAGCGTTGTGCCTTGAGCGCGTTGACGAGTGCGAAGAATGCGATAGGTGTGCTGATTGGTCGTAAAGATGAAATCGACTTGCACTTCTTGGGTGCCCATGTGGATGACATCATCTTCAGAGGTGACGCGGCTTTCACCCCAAATCACCCAAGCGATCGCTTCCAGCAAGGAGGATTTTCCGGCTCCGTTGGCACCACAAATGCAAGCCGTGTGCAACCCTTGAAAATCTAAAGTGGCTGCTTGATAGCTGAGAAAGTTTTTAAGAACAAGCCGCTGAGGAATCATACGGTAGGCAGTTTCGATGCTACACAGTTTTAGCGTAGCAGTACGATTGAACTTTAGTACGGTCGATCTTTAGTTTAACTGCACTTTTTTAACGATTTTTTGCCAAACTTACTCAATTTTTTGGATGATTAAACTCAATTTTGGCGATCGCTCGACTCAACTTTTTAATTGATAAAATGTTAATGCTGTATTTCCATAAGTTTTTTGACGGCATACTTCTAAGGGTGTTGGAGTGGAGAAATCCGATCGCTTTGGATTGTGTTCTACTGCCAATTCACCGTTTGCAGCCAGCAGGTTATAGTCTGCGATCTCGTCCAGCACGGGTTGATATAACTCGCTGGCATAGGGTGGATCAAAATAAATCAGATCGAATTGCTGTCCCGATAAGGTGGGCAGTTTTTTGATCACATCGCCGCGAATCAATTGAAAAGTTTGTCCCTCTGTCGCCACCTGCTGCCAGTTTTGTTCAATCACAGACCAAGCGCGAGACGATTGTTCAATCCCTACAACAAGTGAAGCACCACGACACAGCGCTTCTGCACCCATGGCACCACTGCCAGCACACAGATCCAGCCAGCGACACTGAGCGATCGCTCCTTGCCACATGTTAAACACTGCTTCCCGCACCATCGATTGAGTCGGGCGAGTATCTTTGCCCGACAGCGTTTTAAGGGCGCGATTGCCATAGATACGGAGAGTCATTTAATTGCCGCGATCGGGGTGCCGCCTACTAGCTGACCGCTTTCAACTAACTTGACAAAATTTGCCAAGATTTGTAGCCCATCCGTAGAGGATTTTTCAGGATGGAACTGGACTGCCATCAGATTTTCACGGGCGATCGCAGCGGTGACGGTTTGGCTGCCGTGGGTGATGGTGGCGGCTTGCAGGGTGAGATCAATCGGCGCAACATAGTAAGAATGGACGAAGTAGACCCAGGGATGCGCGGGAAGCTGCTGCCAAAGTGCCAGATCTGGCTGGCTGAAATCCAACTGGTTCCAGCCCATGTGGGGAATGGTAATGCCGGGTTCGTGGGTAAAGCGTTGGACGGTGCCAGGAATAATGCCCAAACCCGGTTCCTGCCCTTCTTCGCTGGAGTCAAATAAGATTTGCAAGCCCAGACAAATGCCCAAAAAAGGTTTGCCGCTGGAGATCGCCCGTTTAATCGGGGCTTCCAACTGGCGCGATCGCAGGTGTTGGACAGCCGGATCAAAGGACCCGACACCGGGCAACACGATCGCGTCGGCTTGGTCAATTGCGAGGGGCGAATCGGTAATATGGGGGGTTGCGCCTGCTTTTTCCAGCCCTTTGCAGGCAGAGTGCAGATTGCCCATGTCATAATCCACTACGGCGATCGTCGGCATTTCTTGCATCCTTTGTGACCTTCGTCAGTAAAATTGTAATCTGAATAACAAACTCTTGCTTTCCTTGGCGATGAAACCAGTCAGCACTCGCGATCTCCCAATCAAAGGATGCTCACACCAGTTTAAAGTTGAAATGCGATCAACGATTCTCTAAAAACGCTATTGCTTCGTTGTTTTGGAACTCAAAATCACATCAAAACTCTTAGCTCCCAATTCAAAACTCAAAACTCAAAACTATCTTCTAATCACCGCCCAATGTCCATTCTGCTCACAACCTTCGACACCTGGAAACCGCATCAACCCTCTAACTCGTCAGATGATTTGATTGCCGAGTTGGTGTGGCGTAAGTTATTGCCACGCCACACTCACCTATCCCGAAATATTCCGGTCGATTTTCAGCTTGCCCCGGAAAAAGTGTTGGCTGTAGTGGAGACCTTGCAGCCCGATCTGATTATTTGCTGTGGCATGGCAGAAAAGCGATCGCGCCTCACCATCGAAGCCAACGGCAAACACCAAGGCGAGATTTTGTATACCAGCATTCCCTTAAAACCTTTAGTTGAACAGACCCAATCCACGAGAATTAGCCACAACACCGGGCGTTTTGTCTGCAACTATTTATATTATTCAGTCCTCAAACATATTCAATTACATCAGCTTAAAACCCAATGCCTGTTTGTGCATGTGCCGCCGTTGAAACCGGAAAACTTAGAGATGACTGTACAAGATTTTTCAACCATCCTAAAACTGCTTCAACCCATCGCAGCGAGTTAGTTTGAATCGTTCTATTACCTATGTCTATGTTATCGATTTTATCTGCTGTTCTGCTTGCCCAAGCCGCTCCTGCTCCGGTTTCCAAAGAAGTCAAAGTGCCCCAAGTCGTGCGAGTATTGCCCGGAAAGCTAGATTCTGTCTTGGTATTTAACAGCAACAGCCCAGAGTTGGTGCAAACCGAAGGCATTTTGCTGTCTACCTTTCCGCCTGCTGGCAAACGCACCCCCGCTGCCCATTTGAATCTGCCATTGCAAGGGCGCTTTGACGTATTTGCTCACCACATTGCTAAAGCTAAAACAGCGGATGATTTGAGGACGCTGTATCTGGGGGTGCTGCTGCATAATCCTGGTGGCAAACCCGTGACGGTGGATGTTTTGCAAGCCGCTAGCTATTTGAGTCAGCCCGATGCGCCTTTTATCGATCTGCCCGCCTATGTGGATAATCCCTTGGGCACAGTGTTTGCGGGACCGGGGAGCCGCGCCATGGTGGATATTTTACGGGGAAAACGACCGGAAGGTTTTCCGGCTCAGATTGTGATTCCACCGGGTGAGAGCCGGATGCTGCTGAATTTGCCGATTCCAGTGAAGGAGCTACAGCCGCCAATCAATGGGCGATCGACCCTGATGCGTCTTTCTAGCAATGCCCCCGTTTATGCGGCTAGCTTAGCGCTGTTTGCCCCCACTGATGCGACTGGAACAGAACGCGCTCCCACAGTGGCAGAATGGCAAGCAGTGGTAGATTTTGGCAAACTGGCGGAACCTCGCGATAAAACGCCCACACCACCCGATCAGACCAAGGGACAGATTATTTATGGGCGCGTGGCAGGGGTGGCAAAAGGATCACGCTGGGTGACTCAGGTGGTTGATCCTCCCGGCATTCAACTCAACAATCCGGCAACTTGGTCGCTCACTATTCCCCCAGCCGGACAAGCGTTTTCCTATGGACTGAGTACCTTGCTGCGGGGCACTTTGGGCACGGGGCAAAATCAAACCGCACGAATGGTAGCGCGTTATCCCGATACGGCGTATCAAGCCCATGGGAATTATGCGATCGAATATAACCTGACGCTGCCCTTGCAAAATCTCACGAATCAAACTCAAACCGTCGCAATCATGCTAGAAACGCCAATCAAGGAAGACCAGCCCAAGGATGGCAATCTACGGTTTTTGGAACCCTTACCGCGTCAAGTCTTTTTTCGAGGAACCGTGCGGCTGCGCTATGTGGACGATCGGCACCTTCCCCAAATCCGCTATGTACATCTGGTGCAGCGACGCGGACAGCAGGGCGAACCCCTAGCCGTGATGACGATGAAACCGGGCGATCGTCGCCTTGTTCAATTCGATTTCCTTTATCCCCCCGACTCCACCCCACCGCAAATCCTCACGGTTAAAACCTTAAAGGAGTAGAGGATAAAAGTTAAAAAGAGGTGTCCGTCCCAACCTTGATGGCAGTAGTAATTCTCTCTACAAGAGCATTTTGCGAAACATCCTTGCAGAGAGATGCGATTGGTTTATGTCTCCAAGGCTTTTATTCCTCTTCGTCTCCGTAATCCTCCTCGCTTTCCTCTTCCTCGCTTTCCTCTTCCTCCTCGCTTTCCTCTTCCTCGCTTTCCTCTTCCTCGCTTTCCTCTTCCTCCTCGCTTTCCTCTTCTTCTTCTTCCTCGCTGCTATCTTCTATTTCTTCTTCATACTCCTCGCTTTCTTCCTCACTAGATTCTTCCTCTGAGTATTCTTCGGTCTCTTCGTAGCTAGATTCCACGGTTTCAGTCGATTCTTCAGACTCTTCAGTTTCCTCCGAGTATTCTTCAGAAGTTTCTTCTGAGTATTCTTCAGAAGTTTCTTCTGAGTATTCTTCAGAGGTCTCTTCACTTTCCTCGTAGTCAGCGTCTACGGTTTCAGTCGATTCCTCATATTCTTCAGAGTCGTCAGTTTCTTCCGCTTCATCACTCGACTCATCCTCGTACTCGACATAATCGTAGGTATAAGCTGATTCTGTATCTGTATCTTCTGGTTCATCGCCAAACAGGTCGAAAATCGCATCCGCAACGGCAAAATCGTCTTCGACCCATACGCCCTGACTAAAATCTAGATCGCTCACCGCACGGACTGCCCATAGCTCCTGACAGAACTCAGGATTAGTCATGTAGCTATAAGGCACATAGCAGTAGCCCTTTTCGCCCCAGTCTTCGCCCCAAGAATTACGCACGATGAACGCTTGCGATTGGTCAGAATAACCCACGCACAGCATGGCGTGCCAGCCGTGTTCTGCCCGTCCTTGTTCAGAAGGGTCAGGCACCGGAACAATGCCGCGCTTTTGGGCTTTGTCAAACGAATGGAAAAGCTTTAGTCCTAGTGCAAAGGGAAAGCCTTCTGCAAGACAACTCTTCATGGCGGTTAGGTCACACTCAATTTCTTGAGCTTCTTGCACCAAAAAATTACGGGCTTCTCCGTAGGCGGCATCGTTGGGTTTCACGTTAACTTGAGTTTCATCGTATGCCCAAGTTGCTTCGCTACAGGCTCCATGTTCTTGCAGCACTTGAATGGCAGAGACAATCATGCAACCGACATCTTCTTTGCTGTTTTCGTAGGCACGGGCGTTGTAGTAAATAAACAAGCGGCTGACATCGCCAGCACTGCCATTTGCCCGTTTTGCGAGATATTCGTAGGCTCCAGCCATGGAGTTGGCAACACAACTGCTGAGTTGAGATTGGTTTTCAACGGCGGTCATGTAGGGGCGTAAATCAACGCGGGGAGGCAATTGGTTAGACTGGAAGCGATCGCTAGAGTATTTTTGAGAGTTTGGTGGTTTTTTGCCATTGGCGGGTTGAAAGCCACCAAATTTAATCGTTTGTCCGGTTGTGCGATTGGTCAGGGTCGTGATTTTATGACGTGCCATGGAGTTGTGTGGGTAAAATTCCAGTGATCTGCTTCTGGTATTCCCAAAACCGATTCTGAACTCCCACAGGGGATTTTAAAGAATCTTTGCTTAACTGGAATGGCTTTACTGTTTGAGCAATACGCAACAGCAAAGCAATTCAGTCCATTTCTGCCGACTCAAGCTTGAACTGGGCTTTTTCGGCAACCAGAGTTAGATAGTTTGAAGAAGCTCGCGAGGGTTCATAAACCGCTTTTTCCCATTCGCTGACGGTTTGTTGGCGGATGCGGAGTTCTTTGGCAAAGCTTGCTTGGGTTAACCCCATGTGCGATCGCAAGGCTTTGACCAATTCTCCGTTCCACTGAATTTCGTCATTTACACGCTGCACTCTATAGACTTGAGGCGGCTTGTGAAAAGTAACCTGTTCATCCAAAAAATTTAAATCTTTGACTAAATAGCCTGCACCCATCCAAGCAGTTGCTTGCAGCGCTCCTTTGCTACGATTGCTCCACCAGGCTCGATTGTGGCGGGCAGATTCGGGTAAGGGCGCTTCCATGAGCGTTTCAATCTCAGCAAAGGTTAGCACTACTTCCGGGCGATCGCACTGCTGTAAATACTCTAGCAATGGCTGATATTTGCTTCCACCCTTCATAAACCCATTCCACGACAAGTCATAAATAACGGCGATCCTGATTCACTAAGTGTTTTTTCACCTAAATGGAATCGTCTCATTATAGAGACACTTGATAAAACCGCTGAATCCAGCCACTCCATGGAACAGAACGGCTGAGTAAAATCGCGATCGCAGACCTCCGTCTTTAAAAATCCGGCACAATAATCGAGTATTGTTCTCATCACTTTTCCTCCCCATGCAGTGGTTCCTCACTCAAATTCAAGGATTATTCATTAACCTCTCCCAGATTCTTTCCACCCCCATTTTTGAAATAGGTGGAAACCGATATTCCGTCAGCCTAATCACCGTCCTTTTGCTGATTCTCATCGGTGTATTTTGGATATCCCACGCGGTTAGCAGTTGGATAAAACGAGGCGTATTGACTCACCTAGGCTTCGATCGCGGCACCCGCGAAGTCGTCACCGCGTTCATTCGTTACCTGCTCACCTTTCTAGGGCTGATCATCGTTTTGCAAACCGCAGGCGTAAACCTCAGTTCCTTAACTATCTTTGCGGGTGTGATTGGGATTGGGGTTGGCTTTGGGCTACAAAATCTTGCCAGCAACTTCATTAGCGGTTTAACACTCCTGCTAGAACAACCCATTCGCGTGGGCGATTTCATCCAGGTTGGCGATCTATTGGGCACCGTCGAAAATATTTCGATTCGCTCCACCAAAGTTCGGACTCAAGATGGAGTCTTTGTGATTGTGCCGAATATGAAGTTCGTTGAAAACCACGTCGTGAACTGGAGCCATACCGACCCCCGTTGCCGGATTCATGTGCCAATTGGGGTTGAGTATGGCATTGATACGCTGGTCGTATCCGAAGCGCTGCTAAGCTGTGCCCGTCAGGAACCTAGAGTATTATCGAGTCCATCTCCTAGAGTTTGGTTTCGTGCGTTTGGGGAGAGTGAGTTAAAGTTTGAGCTATTAGTATGGATTGACCAACCCGCCGAAAGTGAACCGATCAAAAGCGCTCTAAACTTTTTGATCGATCAAGAGTTTCGTCATCGCGGCATCCAGATTCCCTTTCCGCAGCGAGAGCTATACATTCACAATCTGGATAAAATCACCGCGTCAATACAGCAAAACGGCAATAGCGATCGCAGTTATACAAAGCCTTCCCCTGCGGAAGCATCTCCCAGTGAGGTTAAAAAGGCACCGATTTCTCCTAATAATTTAACGCTTCGTACTTTGCTCAGAAAGATTAACTATTTTGACCAGTGTTCAGATGCAGAACTATTGCAATTGATTGAATATGGCTATCGTCAGATTTATCCGATAGATCAAATTGTTTGCGAGGAGGGCGATCCAGGAGAATCGTTCTACATTATTTTGAAAGGATCGGTGGAAATTTTTTCTCGGCGCGTGGAACAGTACATCGCGACTTTGAATGAAGGGGAGTTTTTTGGTGAAATGTCTTTGCTCATGGGAATTCCGCGATCGGCATCGATTCGCACCTTAGAAGACTCCGTATTATTCATTATTGAGCGCAACGACCTCCAGCGACTGCTGACGAGCCATCAAGGGTTGGCTGACCAAATCGCTCAAAAGTTAATGGAGCGTCAACAAATACTACGGGACATGGGCATCTTGTCAGAATTTTCTGAAGAAACCCCGCTGCTGCGAATCCGGAAGCGCCTACAAACCTTGTTTGGCATTTAAACGATAGAAGTCTTTGCAAAACTTTCGGATCACTGGTCAGTGGATATGGAATAATTAACAGGTTTTAAGATCCTGCATTTCTCCTCACACTCTTCACACTCACTATGAATCAGTTCCTCCGGCTTTTACTCCTCACGCCAGCGGCGTTTTCATCCGTGTTGTCATTGGTCATGGTTAGACCTGCTCATGCTGCGAATGCAGGCTGGGTTCAGGTTTCTAAAGATACCGCTTGTTTACATGTCGTTGCCCATACAACAACCCAATTTACCTGTAGGCGTGTCAATTCTGAAGCTACGAAGGTCTTTGATATTACTAAATCTGCTGTCAATGCGCGGGATGCTGCCGAAATCAATACTGTCACATCAACGGTGTTTGATCTAACAGATGAGGAGAGTGATGCCGCGATCGCTCTGTTTGGGTGCGATTGTCCGGCTTGTACGCGATCGCTGCGCCAGCTTCGCAGTATGCTTTCGTAGATCACTGAATCCATTGCGCGTTAAGGTAGTAATAACTCATGTTTGTGGCGCGATCGCGCTCCTAGTGTTCTAATGTCTACCTCTTCTGTGCCACTGCCGCCCATTTTAGAGAAAATTGTTCGTCGTTTACAGCAAACAACCGATCCGAAGCGGCGCTACGAATATCTTCTCTGGCTTGCCAAACGCTTGCCAGAACTTCCAGAGTCACAAAAAACGGCTGAGAATAAAGTTCCAGGATGTGTGTCTCAGGTTTTTATTGTCGCTGAACTGGTAGATGGAAAAGTCACGTTTCAGGCAGACTCCGACGCTCAATTAACCAAAGGGTTAGTAGCGCTGCTGGTGGAAGGGTTGAATGGTTTAACTCTCCAAGAAATCTCCCAACTTACTCCTGATTTCATCAAAGACACGGGTTTAGACGTTAGCCTCACGCCTTCTCGCGCCAATGGGTTTTACAACATTTTCCAAACGATGCAGCGTAAAGCGCTCCTGTGTCAGTTAGAACTGTCTATGCAATCGGTGGCTCCGGCTGATGAATCTACATAATTGCGGTTAGTGATGAATTTCTAGGCTGAAGGTGTATTGCCCAAGCTGGAGGCGATCGCAGCGAAGCTCATACTCCAGCAACAGGTAAAAGGGCAGCGGATTGCCTTTTACATGCAGATTGCGGGTGAAGTTGCGTAACCGAAACTCACGATTGGGATACACTGCATCATCTTGCAAGAAATAGCGGCTTAGCCCTAAGACTCCTGGTTCAAACAGATGGCGGTAGCTAAACTGCCCATTCCCTTGCATCGTCATTGTCACACGGTAAGGAGAAAATTCGATCCACAATAGACGCGGTGTAGGAACAGCGGTGGTTGTTAAGGTGCTGATGGCAGAAGCTTCTAACGCCTGCGATCGCGTATCCCAATCCATTACCAGCGGCTCTGTCAGGACAAGATGATAGCGATCGTTCTCTTTTTGATAAAGTGTGCCAACCGTCTCTAGCTCTGAAATCAGCAAGCCATCGGCAGAGCTAAAAGATAAATGAATCGGTCGGCGAAGTTGAGTCAGCATGGTAATTAAGCGGTAGGATTACTAACGCAGTTCAAATGGCAGTCTAGCCGATCCCCATGGCAGTTACCCAGAGAATTACCCTTAATCAAACGGAATATCATCACCACCTGACAATTATTTCTCCATCTTCCGGGCTTTCGTTGCAAGGGCGGATTCAAGTGCCAGGGGATAAATCCATTTCCCATCGGGCGTTGATGCTAGGGGCGCTGGCAGAGGGCGAAACGGTGATTCACGGATTGCTGCTAGGAGAAGATCCCCGCAGTACCGCCAGTTGCTTTCAGGCAATGGGGGCAGATATTTCAGCGCTCAACAGTGACGAAGTGCGAGTGCGCGGGATTGGCTTGGGGAAACTCATAGAACCGCTGGATGTGCTGAATGCAGGCAATTCTGGAACGACACTGCGGTTAATGTTAGGCATCTTGGCTTCCCATCCAGGGAGATTTTTTACGATAACGGGAGATGGATCGCTGCGATCTCGACCCATGTCGCGGATTGTTCAGCCGCTACAGCAAATGGGTGCTGAAATTTGGGGACGAAAAGATGGCTCATTGGCACCTTTAGCCGTGAGAGGGGAAACCCTACGCCCAATCCACTATCATTCCCCGATCGCCTCTGCCCAGGTAAAGTCCTGCATCTTACTAGCAGGGCTGATGACAGAAGGAAAAACAACCGTTACAGAACCCGCACTCTCGCGGGATCATAGCGAACGGATGCTGAGTGCTTTTGGTGCCGAAATTATTGTTGATCCAGAAACCTGTAGCGCTACGGTTGTCGGACGATCAACCCTCCGGGGGCAAACCGTTGTTGTGCCGGGGGATATTAGCTCAGCGGCGTTTTGGCTCGTTGCTGGGGCGATCGTCCCCGGATCGGATCTCACCATTGAAAATGTGGGCGTGAACCCAACCCGCACGGGCATTTTAGAAGCCCTGGCGCTGATGGGCGCAGACATTACTCAGGAAAATCTGCGGGAAGTCGCCGGAGAACCGGTGGCAGACCTGCGAGTGCGCTATCGGCAAGGGCAGAACGGTATGCCGCTGCAAGCCTGCACGATTGAGGGCGACTTAATTCCTAAACTAATTGATGAAGTGCCTATTTTGGCAGTGGCGGCAACGTTTGCCAAGGGCACAACCATCATTCGAGATGCAGCAGAACTGCGCGTGAAGGAAAGCGATCGCATTACTGTCATGGCAACTCAACTGAATCAGATGGGAGCCAACATTACCGAACTCCCTGAGGGCATGGAAATTGTCGGTGGCACGCCCCTAATGGGAACTGAAGTAGATAGCCACACCGATCACCGGATTGCCATGAGCTTGGCGATCGCCGCCCTGACTGCCCAAGGAACCACCACGATTCAACGGGCAGAAGCCGCCGCCATTTCCTATCCATCGTTTGTGGAAACCTTGCAACAAATCGTGCAGCCATCGCAACACTGATTAAGTTTTACTAAAACATGTAATTTTTTTCGAGAAAATCTCAGCTTTCAATCATCTTTCTATAAGCTGATATGAATTCATCAAAGCCATCAAGATTTATTGGGTGGCAGCCGTAACAACATTTTGTATTTTGTTCAACTTTAGTCAATTTATTTTTAACTAAGGAGTTAAGCATGACAGTTTCCCAGAGTCAAGCTATCAGCCAATCAGACTACGGCTTAATGCTAAAAAGCTTTTTATTATGGACTGGAATTTTAACCGTATGCTTGCTAATCGCCGGGTTTCCTATTGGAATTCTGATTGTTACGGTTGGTTCTTTGCTGGCAATGGTGCTGCATGAGATCTTGCCAGGAATGAGTTTAGTAATGATTGTGGGTAGCTTTATTACAGTCCAGCTAATCGGGGTAATGGTTGCAGCGGCAATGCTCACCCTGAAAGGAACACACCCCAGTGATGTCACTTGGTTACCCTGGTTAAGTGGTCAGTCTAATCCCCAAAATTATTCAGTTTATGCAGCTTGCCCACTCACCTGCGAAATTAAGTAAATAATAAACTTTTGTAGCTAAGTTAAAAAGCCTGGTTAAACCAGGCTTTTTTCATAGATTCCTACACCAGTTTGAAATTGAAAGGCGACAGATATTTTTTGAAAACGGCACTGCTTCTTTACCTCAAAACTCAAAACTGTATCACGTCATCGCATAGAGAACCGATAACCTGTGTACTGGTCTCCTTCATAAAGAACAACTAACCAGGTTTGAGGTTCAAACTCAAGCGGATACACGTCCCGTTGGGCGATCGCTCCCGCCCGAATAGGCAAACTCGAAAGTTGACAATACGGCTCTTTTACAATGTCGCGAATGCGTTGTTTTTTGTCGCCTTCTGGCACTGCCAATACCTGCACCAACTGCTTTTTAGATAGCACTGCGCTAGATTGAACGACTTGTTGACAGGCTTCACCGATATTTTTACGTCCACCAAGGGAAGGCAAGCCGCCAAACTGATCGACCAACAAGCCGATCGCAAGCAACAGAGAACCACCTGTCATGATTCGCTTGGAAGTCAATCGCCCAGATTCGGGATTTTCCATTTGTTCCTCCTAAAGTTTGTCACCGTTAAAGTTTGCCGCCAACGAGAAATCCTATCATCATCAAAAATAGACGGTAGTAGGGAAGCCATCCCGCTTTGGGAGCGCAGAACACAAGATAGACAGCCGAGATCGCTGGAGCCAGCGTCAGCATCAGAAAAATCGGTGAAAGCAGGGGAAATGCGGCAATCACATATCGAGAGGCGACCCGAACGATCGCAGCAGTGGCAATCCATAGAGCCGCATCACCGATGCGATTGATCGGTTGGCGTGGTAACTCTAGAGATCGTCCATCGCGCAACCGTCCGCGCAATTCTCGTAAATAACGGCGGAGCGTGATAGGTGGCGAAGAAGAATGAGAACGGGGGCGATCGCGCAGTAAATTCTGATTAGCAGCAACGCTTTTATTCCAGGTGGGGGCACACTCAGTTTTAGGGGTCTGCGATGGCTCTCCATCCCGAAGCTCTCTAGGCGAACCGTTCCACGCTTGAGTGGGCGAATGGCTTAAGGGCGATGATATTGGAACCGAAGGTTGCAGGATCGAAGATTGCCCATGAAGACGATTGGCTGTCTCAGAGGCACGGGGCACTTCTGAGGACGCGATCAAAGAACCTGCTTCATTCAGATGTAAACCCAGTTCATGCAAGCGTTGCTGAATGCTTCCCTTCTGAAACGTTAAGCTTTCCACCTCCTGTTCTGCGATCGAAGTTGGAGATTGCCACTGATTTTTAATGGGTTGAATGGGTGGTAATTGCTGATTTACCTGCCGTTCAACCAATGGAGTTGAGGCTGCCGATTGGGTTGCAGGCTGCGTTGTTAAATTGGCAGGACTGCTATTTGCGCTTCCCGGAGGGATTCCTGTAGAAAGCGTCGCTGACGGTTCATAAATCGCGTCTTTACTAGCGCGATCAGCAAGAATTTGATGAAGTCGCTTTGCATGATCTTCAAGTCGTTTCAACTCATCTGCATACTGGTAGGGCGGAGTTGATTGACTCTGCCGAACTGTTTTAAACGGTTTTTTGCTGCCCGTAGCAGCTCGTGTTTTTCCTTCCGTTGCACTTCGCTGCTTACGTTTAGAGGCAGTATAGGAAAGACGTTCATCTTCAGTAATGGTATTTTGAATAGGCATTGGCACCACATTGCTATCCTCCTCTATCGGCGCAGAACCATACTCATCTGAATAAAGCTGCCGTGCTAAAGGATGATGAAAGGGTAGGGATGACTGAATCCGTGGTTTTTGTTCTTCCATAGTTGAGGATGACCACCTGTGCAAACAACGGGTGCTTGCAGCATTAGTACACCGCAGACACCCACAAATTAAGTACAAGTGTACCATGATTTTGATCTAAAATGATCTCTTGAGAAATCAGTTTTACTGAAGCATCGCCCTTCATCCTGTTGCCTTGTCTAACCTCCACTGCTAAATTTCCTCTTTAAAAGTGAATCTTATGACCCTCACTGCCGCTCCAATCCACCTGCCTGTTCTAGATGAGTTGATTGATGGGTTACCCAACATTTCAGGTTGGGAAGATATCCTCGAAACTGTCACCAGCCAGCAAACACCAGTATTTTTGCCAATCACAAATCTACAGCTTGGGTCAATAAAATCTGCCTTTGCGATCGCCCTGCACATGCACCAGCCCACCATTCCCGCCGGATGGAATGGCGCGTTGATCAATAACTTGCAGCAGATGTTTGAGCATCCTAACGAAGGCGACAACCACAACGCGGACGTATTTGCCTGGTGCTACTCCCGCATGGCTGACTTCATTCCCGAACTGGTGTCGCAAGGCTGCAACCCCCGCGTCATGCTCGATTATTCTGGTAATTTGCTGTGGGGCTTGCGGCAAATGGGGCGCGGCGATGTGCTGGATAACCTGAAACGGATTACCTGCGATCGCACCTATCAGCCCTACGTGGAATGGCTGGGCACGATGTGGGGACATGCTGTGGTGCCTTCCACGCCAATTCCTGATATCAAGTTACACATCCAAGCTTGGCAGCATCACTTTGCCGCGATTTTTGGCTGGGATGCGATCGCCCGTGTCAAAGGCTTTTCCCCTCCAGAAATGCACCTGCCCAACCATCCCGATACGCTCTATGAATTCATCAAAGCGCTGAAAGAATGCGGCTATCGCTGGATGATTGTCCAAGAACACTCCGTTGAAATCCTCTCAGGCGAATCGTTAGGCGATAAACATTTGCCTCATCGCTTGATTGCGCGGAACTCCACTGGCGAAACCACCAGCCTAACGGTGTTGGTCAAAACTCAAGGATCAGACACTAAACTGGTTGCCCAAATGCAGCCCTACTACGAAGCCAAATCTCAGTCTCGCGATCGCAGTCTCAGCGGTATCTCCATTCCGCCATTGGTCACCCAAATCAGCGATGGCGAAAACGGCGGCGTGATGATGAATGAGTTTCCCTCTGCCTTCAAAAAGGTGTGGCATGAAATGGGGCAAAACCCCGATGTTGTGGGCATGACGGGCACTGAATATTTGGAACTAATTGAAGCGGCTGGAGTCAATCCTGAAGATTATCCCACCTGTCAACCAGCAGGTCAGCACCAAATTTGGCAGCGTGTTTCACCGGAGAGCGTTACTCCTGCCGCAGTAGCAGCCGCGATCGCCGATGCCAAACAAGCTAACCCCAACTTTCATATGGAAGGCTCCTCTTGGACGAGTCACATGAGTTGGGTACAAGGCTATGAAAACGTCCTCACACCCATGAATCAACTCAGTGCCCGGTTTCACGAAAAGTTTGATCCACGGTTCACCAAGCAACCCAATCAGCCCGATCAAATCCCTACTACCCGCACTGCTGAATACCGCCAAGCCCTACTCTATAATCTTTTGCTGCAAACCAGTTGTTTCCGCTATTGGGGACAAGGCACTTGGACTGATCACGCCCGTTCCCTGTTTGAAAAAGGCATGGAAACCATTGGATAAGTCATTAGAAAAGGAGTACTGACTATGAAACTTCTCAAATTGCCCTGGTTGATGGCTTACGCTGGGATCGTTCTGTTGGCTTGCCAAAGCTGGACGCTTCCAGGATGGGCAGATTCCCCTCCTGCTGTGCAGACGAGTGAACAACTAGCAGGTACGTGGCAGGTGGAGTTGGGTGATCAGACGGGCATGATCGTCATTACTCCAACAGGTCAGGTTTATATCCTTAATAAAACGGCTGAAGGAGAGATGAAGGCGGTTGAAATTGGTCGAGTTGTTCAGAAGCTCTCACCAACGGCGACGCTGCCGTCTAATGCTAAAGTTACCAGCTTGGCTGAGCGATTTATCCAACAGTCCATTCAGGCGAAACAATCAGAAGCAAAGCAATATATCGGTTCCATGAATCGGTCAGAGCAGGCTCTTTTTCTGGAAACCGATCGCTTCACAACAAGCTTAAATGCCTTAGGGTTCGGTATCAAGCCTGAAACTGAAAATTACCGCTATCGTATTTTTCTACTGCAAAACCCGCGTACAAACAGACCTGAATTTAAAAAGGCGGTTTGGTCGATCGCACTGCCAAAGAAGCCAAACTTGAAGAGCTATGCAGGAGTTGTTTGGGTGACAAATACCACTAAAACGAACGAAAGCACAACTGCCACTATTCTCTGTGAATCCAATCAGCCGACAGCGCAGATCCCTCCAGCACCAACCTTTCAGTCAGGCGAAAATGGGCTAGAGGCTAACTGTCCCAAGGGTTTTTCTCTTTTACAATTACGATAGGGGTGATAGATCTCAATCTACGCCGGAAAAGTAGACAGGAACGATTGCCCCTTTTGCTTCCGCTATTGGGGACAAGGCACCTGGACTGATCACGCCCGTTCCCTATTTGAAAAAGGCATGACCGCGATTGGCTGAAAAGAAATTATATCTCTAGAGATAGATCACAGGATCGGACATTGGATAGAAGATCTAATGTGGCGGAATGCTAGTGGAGCCGCGTGTATGAGTTCAGAAAACGCTGCATAATAAAACGAGCTTTTCTCCTAAGAACCTTCTACATCAGGCATCCTATCCTACAATTGCATGACTCAATTGCATGACTGAAGCCCTGCCGAAACCAACTGTGATGAATGACGCATTCAATTCGATAGATGAAACTTCCCTAGAAAATCTAGAAGCAATTCCTATAGGGATGCCTGTGCCAAGCTTCGCTAATGCTTCACCAATCACTCCTCTGCTTCCCGACGAAACTGCCCGATTAAAAGCACTCAAACGCTACAACATTCTGGATACACCGCCGGAACTAGCGTTCGATCGCATTACCTCCTTGGCAGCCCGTTTATTTGATGTGCCGATCGCCCTCGTTTCGTTAATCGATGCATCAAGAGGTTGGTTCAAGTCTTGCTACGGCTTCGACCTGCGGGAAGTGCAGCGAGATGCCACCATTTGCAGCTTAGTGCTTCTATCTGATGAAGTTTTAGTCATTCCCGACACGCGACAGGACGATCGCCTCACCTGTAATCCATTTGTGCAAAGCGAACCGGGACTACGCTTTTATGCAGGTGCCCCATTGATTACTCAGGATGGTTTCAACTTGGGCACCCTCTGTTTATTAGATACAAAACCGCGCCAACCTTGGACCAGCGAACAGCAGGCAACTTTAGCTGATCTGGCTGCCGTAGTGATGGATGCCCTAGAGCTACGCTTAGCGACTCACAAAATTTCTCAAATTGATACAGCATTAGTAGAGGTGACTAAAAGTGTTGCCGTTGTGGTCGGTGATGCATTTTTTGAGATCTTAGTGCAACGTTTTACAAAAGTGCTGGGAGTCGATTATGCCTACATTGGATTAATTCAAGACAATGACCCAGAGGTAATTCGCACGATCGCCACCTGTGCGAAAGGCGAAATCATCGATAACTTTGACTATTCGCTGCGGCATACCCCCTGCGGAATGGTGATCCAAGAGCGAAAATTATGTTGCCATCCCCATAGTGTTCAAACCTTGTTTCCCCATGCGCCCTTACTGGCACCTTTGGGCGTGGAGAGCTATGCAGCAATTCCGATCTTTGACTCGGCTGGCATCCCGCTGGGAGTTTTAGGCATCATGCATAGCAAGCCGTTGGAAACTGTGCAGCTTGTAGAATCCCTGTTGACGATTTTTGCGCTTCGGGTTGCCACCGAACTAGAGCGTCAGCAGACCGAAGCCGTTCGACAACAATCACAACGAAATTTAGAACATCAGGTGATCCAGCGAACCGCCGCCCTCTCTAAAACTAATCAATTATTGTCGTTAGAAGTGATCGATCGCCAGCAAGCCGAAGCGGCCCTGCAACAAGAACAGGAAGTGCTGAAGGTGCTGCTAGATAAGGTGCAGGCAGGGATTGTTGCTTGCAATGCTGAGGGCATTTTGACCTTGTTTAATCAAGCAGCACGAGACTTTCATGGCTTGCCAAAGCAGTCTTTACCACCGGAAAAATGGGCAGAGCATTATGACCTCTACCTGCCGGATGGCAAAACTCGGATGGATAAACGGGACATCCCGCTATTTCGGGCATTGCAAGGAGAGATCGTCAACCAGGTTGAGATGGTGATTGCACCCAAGCAGGGCATCGCGCGATCGCTGGTGGCGAGTGGAAAAACCCTCACCGATGACCAAGGCAACAAACAGGGCGCAGTCGTGGTGATGCATGACATTACCGAGCGCAAGCAGGCAGAAGCAGTGCGCTTACGTCTTGCAGAAGAACGGACAGAGCTAATCCAGCAGCAAGTTCAAGAACAGACCGCCCGCTTAAAGGCTGAAGCAGAACAGCGGCGATCGGCATTTTTAGTAGAAATTAGCACGGCGCTGTCTGCTTCACTAGACTATGAATCGACCTTGACCAACGTTGCCAATCTGGTGGTGCCTTATTTTGCAGATTGGTGCGCGATCGACCTGGTGCAAAATCAATCAATTGAGCGAGTTGCAGTCGCTCACTGTGATCCAGAGAAAGTGAAATTAGGCTGGGAACTCCATCGAAAATATCCTAAACAGTTGACTGATGCGGAGGGAGTTTCTAAGGTGCTGCGAACGGGACAGGCTGAAATCGTAGCGGAGATTCCAGAAGGGGCGATCGCGGCAACTGCCAAAAGTGCCGAGCATCTGCAAATTTTATCTGAACTCGGCTTAAAGTCTTGTATTATCTCGCCGCTAATCGTTCGGGGACAGATTTTGGGCGCAATTTCCTTTGTGACGGCTGAATCCGATCGCCGATATAGTCAGGCTGACTTAGCGTTGGCAGATGATATTGTTCATCGCGCTGCCATTTCGATCGATAATGCCCGACTTTATCGAGACGCTCAACAGGCACAACAAGCCGCCGAACGAACCACCGAACGTATTGCTCGGCTTCAATCCGTTACGGCTGCATTTTCTGAGTCGGTGACTCCTGCCCAAGTGGCTGAGGTGATCGTCGATCAAGGAATTGCGGCTTTGAATGCTAACTTTGCCATGGTTGCGCTGCTCGATGAAATCACCAGCGAACTAGAAGTCGTGCGGGTCGTTGGTGGTGGTGGTGCCCTAGATGAGAAGTGGCAGCGGTTTTCGCTCCAGGCTCCTGTGCCCCTCGCAAAAGCGGTGCGAACGGGGCAACCCATTTGGGCAGAACCCTCGGAGGTTCGAGCCGTCCATTATCCACACTTGGCTGACATGTATGCCCAACAAAATTTTGGTGCCTGGATTTCTATCCCGCTCATGGTCGAAGGTCGGGCTTTTGGCGGCATCTCCTTAGGGTTTAACAAACCGCAGCAGTTGGATGAAGAGCAGCAAACCTTTATTCTGTCGCTTGCCCAACAATGTGCCCAAGCGATCGCCCGTGCTCATCTTTATGAATCTGAACAAATCGCCCGGAATGATGCAGTTCGCGAAGCAGCCCGTAGTGCCAAGGCAAACCGCGTCAAAGATGAGTTTCTGGCGGTGTTGTCTCACGAATTGCGAACGCCCCTGAACCCGATCTTGGGCTGGGCAGGTCTTCTTCGCACCGGCAAATTAGATACGGCAAAAACAGCCCATGCCTTAGAAACAATTGAGCGCAATGCCAAACTGCAAACTCAATTGATTGAAGATTTGTTGGATGTGTCTCGCATTTTGCAAGGCAAGCTTCAGTTAAACATTGCGCCTGTAAATCTGGCATTTACCATTCGATCAGCGCTTGAAACCGTGCAATTAGCCGCAGACGCAAAGGGAATCGAACTCAGAACCGAGATAGAAGAAGATAGCACCACTATAAAACACGCTTCATCTATTGCGGCTCACCCTTCACGACTGATGGTTTTAGGAGATTCAGTGCGGCTCCAGCAAATAATTTGGAACTTGCTCACCAATGCTATCAAGTTTACGGATGCGGGTGGTCAAGTAAAAATTCGGCTAAGCGCCAGCGATCGCCATGCTCAGATTCAAGTCATAGATACGGGCAAAGGCATTCATCCAGATTTTTTGCCCCATGTATTTGAATACTTTCAGCAAGCTGATTCAACCACAACTCGTCAGTTTGGCGGATTAGGATTAGGGCTGGCGATCGTTCGTCACTTAGTGGAGTTGCATGGCGGGACGGTGCAAGCAGATAGTTTGGGAGAAGGCAAAGGCGCTACCTTTACCGTCCAGCTAACGCTATTAGAAAGTCAGAAATTGGCATCTGAGGATGATGCAAACAATCTTTCTTTTTCAAGCTCCTCTTTTCCCCCACCCCTGGATGGAATTCGAGTTTTGCTGGTGGATGATGACGCAGATGCACGAGATTTAGTCGCGTTTATCTTAGAACAAGCAGGGGCGATCGTCACCGTGGTAGATTCCGCGATCGCCGCTTTAAAGTGCTTCTCCCAAGTAAAACCAGACTTGCTGATTAGTGATATTGGGATGCCAGGAAAAGATGGCAACGGACTGATTCAAGAGATTCGCACCCTGCCCCCTGCCGAAGGTGGACAAGTTCCCGCGATCGCCCTGACTGCCTATGCCGGAGAAATTGATCAGCAGCAAGCCATCGCCGCCGGATTTGAAAGGCACATGACCAAACCTGTCGATGCGGAAGCATTGGTGCAGGCGATCGCGCAGTGGGTCAACCCGTCTACAGGGCAATCGGGGCAATGAGACAGGCGATCGGAAATAGCAAATATTCTAAAAAAAACAGCTTCCAAATGAACTGGTAAAAGTGGCTAGTGGAAACTTTGTCGCCTAAATCGACCTGAAAACTACGGAGCCACAAAATTCCTAGCAATGCTAAATGGGTTGAAATTAAAAAGGGATTATTCACACCCGGAAGACGGGCGAAACCTGCCAGAATCATGCCAACATAGCTGGCAGTAATCACCCAACACGCTATGTAAAAAACCTTTTTTTGCCCTAATTTGAGGGTGAAAGTGCTGATGTTGTATTGCCGATCGCCTTCCATGTCGGGCACGTCTTTGAAAATGGCGATCGCAAAGGTAAACACCACGACGAAGGCAGTCAGCGCCCAAACGGAGGGGGGAATGACGAAGGGTATTCGCGTAGCGTCTCCGTAGGAGATATGGCGAGTGGCGAGTTGGGACTGAAAGTGGAGAAACAACCCTAGGTTGACGATGATGCCGCGCACGGTGAAGATGCAGAGAGATGCCCAGAAAGGGAAGCGTTTCAGCCGAATGGGGGGGAGGGAATAGGCGGTGCCAATCAGGAGGCTAATGCTAACCATTGCCAAAAGGTAGGGACTTTGCAATGCAGCGATCGCGATCGCCAAAATCCCCATCACCACAACAATCACAACGCCCTGCTGCCGGGAAAATTCACCCGATGCTAACGGTAAGCCCGGTTTATTGATGCGATCGATGTCTACATCTTCAAGCTGGTTTAGTCCAACAATGTAAACGTTGCCACTGAGACAAGCGAGTAAAGCAGGAAGAAGAAAGGAAAAAGGGGAAAAGAAAGAGGAAGAAGGGAAAAGGGATTGCCCACTTTCGGCGATCGCGATCAGATACAGTGCCAACACACTTAAGCTGGTGCCGATGATGGTGTGTGGACGCGAAAATTTCCAAAACGCTTTGAACCATGAGATCGGCTGCTTGACGAACTTAAGCGGCACGCCAGATTTTATCTCTAATTTCATACTCTTCCTCACTCCTCAGATCTCGACTTTCACTCGTCCTATAGTCCTAATAGTGCGTTTTGCAAGGCTCAACACACCCTACGCAACTACGCCAACATCTCTCGCCTCTTGCCCCTCGCCTCTTGCCTTCTCGCCGCACAACAGCCCAAACCGAATCAGCCCCCGTTGATAGCCACGCTGCATCAAACCGAGGGAGAGCGCCGCTTGAATAGTGCCCCAACCGGAGAGCAGCAGCCCAAAAATAGAGGCAGGCGTGATAGCAGAATCGATCACCACATCCCAAAAGGGGGCGACGGCGGTAGACCAGTCTGCGGTGCGGATGTTTTGGAAGGAGAGCGATCGCGCCATTGCTTCATACTCTGGCAGCGAAACCACATAAGGCAAGCAGTAAACCCGGTAAATATCTTCTAAATGCTTTCGTTCATCGGCAGTCAGCGATTGCTGATTGGTTGGGCGGTGACACCAAGTGACGAATAAAAAGGTGCCTCCTGGCTTCAGTACGCGGTAGCATTCTTGCAAAAACTTTTCTTTGGTGGGCATATGTTCCCCACTTTCCAGCGACCAAATGAAGTCGAACGAGTTATCGGCAAAAGGCATGTTCAATGCGTCGGCAACCAAAAATTGAGCCGAGGCAGATGGGGCAACCGAGGTTGGGGCGAGTCCGGCATCTTTTGCCCGTTGGGTTGCCCGATTTGCCTGCACGGGACTCAGGGTAATGCCAGTGGCAGTTGCCTGAAATTTTTCGGCAAGATAAAGCGTACTCCCACCAATGCCGCAGCCCACATCTAAAATATTTTCTGCTTGCTGAATGTCTGCCCAATGCAGCAATTCTTCAATTAAATCAATTTGGGCTTGGCGACGCTCTTTTTTTTGCGTGCCGTCTTCCCCATAGTATCCATGGTGCATATGCTCTCCCCAGGTCTGTTCCCACAGCCCGGAGGAGGCATCGTAAAACTGTTGAATGCGTTGATTGAGCGTCAAAGTCATAGAGCTAAAATCATAGAAAAAGGGCGATCGCCAAACGAGGGCGATGTTGGATTTTAAACAACAGCCTACATGCTATCCCCTGCTCACTTTACAACTTCCAGGTGACATTTCCTTTTTCATCGTCAACCCGCACTGTAATCGGTTTAGTAGTGCCTTTTTGATCCGTCACCTGACATTTGAACGTATCACCCGGCTTTACCACTCGAAGTTTGCCACCGCAGTTGGTTTTCACTTCAATCTGAAACTGAGCTTTAATGCCTTTTTGAATCGTTTGCTCTAGTTTGGGTAAGACCAATAAGCCTTTGGTACTCCATTGCAGTTCACTTTTTTGAGTCGGACTGGGGAGTTGAGTTTTGGGAGTGGGTGCGATCGCCATCTTTGGTTTTGCGCCAGCCTGAGGAGGTAAAACAAACGGGGTTGCTTTGGGGCGAAGCGCCACTAAGAAAGTCTGATTTGCTGCCATTGCCTGACAGTCGAACGGTTTCCCATCCTCCGGGTTGGCAGTCACCGGGCAGACGATGGATTGAACAGGAATCCCCGATTTTTTGGTCACTTCTGTTTTCAGCCGATATTCCAACGCTTTGGTAGCGGCAGGTTTTTGGGCGATCGCTGTTGCACTGGGCGTAACCAAGGGACTCGCCGCCACGATGGATGAAGGTGACGCAGTTGGGGCAGTTCCTAAGAGCGATCGTGACTCAGTGCATCCCACCAGCCCCACTAGCAATCCAGCGATGCTCAGTTGAGCAATCCATAAAAAATTCATAGGCAACTCAGTCAATCTTGAACCCATTTACTGAAACAACATTTGTTGACTAAAATCACAAAACCACCCTAGCTTATGCCATGCCCTGTCAACGAGAATTTTTCTGGACAGTGTAACTAGACAGCGTAAAAAATGGAAAATGCGAAATTAAAGGTGCAAAGATAAAATACTTTGAATAATTGCGTAATCAGTTCATGACAGTTTCTCGCACCATTTGTTTAGGCTTTCTTGCGGTGATCGGAGCAGGAACGCTGCTCCTCAGCTTACCCATTTCCACCACCAGCGCAAACTGGGATTGGAACAACGTCCTCGTAGGTTTGTTTACGGCAACCTCGGCGGTCTGCGTAACGGGGCACATCATAGTCGATACGGGCACCTATTTTTCCACCGTAGGGCACTTTTTTATTGTGGCGCTCATTCAGATCGGCGGCTTGGGCTACATGACCGCCACCACCTTTTTGCTGTTGCTGCTAGGGCGACGGATGGGGCTGCGGAACAAAGTTGCCGTCCAACAAGCCCTCGATCGCACCGAAATTCACGGAGCCAGTCAATTAATCCGCTCCATCATCGCCACTACATTGTTGTTCGAGCTAACGGGTGTCTTTCTGCTGCTGTTTGTGTTTGTGCCTCAATATGGCTTAGATAAGGGCTTATGGCTATCTATTTTTCATAGCGTTAGCGCTTGGAACAATGCTGGATTCAGCGTTTTTTCAGATAACCTCACGGGCTATCAAGCCTCGCCTTTGATTAATCTCGTCATTCCGGGGCTGATCATTTTTGGCGGAATTGGCTACGAAGCAATTTTCGAGATGTATCTCTGGTTGCGAGCACGCTTAACCCGCCAGCAGAAACGCATGATCTTTTCGCTCAATTTCAAAGTTGCGGTGAGCACCACATTGATTTTGCTGACTTTAGGGACGATCGCCTTCTTCCTCGTAGAAAGTCAAAATTCCAAAACATTGGGCGTGATGGATCTGCCGACCCGGTTGATGACGGCATGGTTTCAATCAGCCACCTCTAGAACCGCAGGCTTTAACACAATCGATGTCGGCAAAATGACCACCGCAGGGCTATTTATCACCATTGCACTGATGTTTGTAGGGGGCAGTCCAGGCGGCACCGCAGGCGGCATCAAAACCACCACTTTACGAATTCTGACCAGTTGCACCAAGGCAGTGCTACAGGGAAAAGAGGAAGCGCAGCTTTATGATCGTCAAATTCCGACGACGCTGGTGTTGAAAGCCGTTGGGGTCACCGTCGGCTCTATGGCAGCGGTAATTGTGATCACCATTTTGATTTCCCTGTCCGACCCAGAATACAATTTCATCCAGATTTTGTTTGAAGTGGTATCCGCCTTTGGCACGGTGGGCTTATCCACTGGCATCACCTTAGATGCTGGCTTTTCGGTATTTGCCAAGCTAATGCTAGTCGTGATGATGTATATCGGACGGGTTGGGGTGTTGCTGTTGATGGCGGCGCTGTTGGGCGATCCCAAGCCGAGCTTTGTGCGCTATCCCGAAGAAACGTTGTTAGTCGGCTAAAAAGAGGAGCCAAACTGGAGTCAAAGAAGCGCTCGCGCTCGTCCTGTGCTTTCTTTGAAGAGTCTCAGTGAACGAGCGATCGCGACCAGTCCTACCGAAATGATCGCGTCACCCCAATCACGCGCACCAATCCGGTGATACCGCTGACCAGCATTGAGATGAGGATGGCGATCGCCAAAATCACCGCTGTCGGAGAGTCGGATCGGATGATAGATGTGGGATCAATCGGGGCGATCGCACGATCTTTACTTCAACCAAGCGAGTGACTGTAGAACTTTTTCCAATTCCAAGGGCGTAATACTGCTATTTTTTCCACATTTATAATTCTCCTGATAATACTGAGAACCAGAAGAAACCGCGTTGTAATAAGGAGAACGCCCCGACCCTGACATTGCTGGAAAGCTAGATAATTCAGCCTGTGGAATTTTCAGTTGCTCTGGCTTAGGAGTCTTTCCTAACTGTTGTCGAGTCGGGATTCTGCCACTACCGCGAATCGGATTAAATCCAATCGTAACTTCGCCTAAAAGTTTTGTTTTGGTGGTGAACTGAAACTCGTCATCGCCACCACCACCCCCACCACCAATCGCATTAATCAGCAAGCAAGTATTTGTAGGGTCACGATAGACGATGCTGTAATAGGGACCTTCCCGGCAAAGACCTTGGCGAGGCATATTTGTAGGACACCGTTCTGCGATAACTTGAGAAACTTTAAAGCCACGCGGAACATAGGTGGGGACAGCAATTTGAATGCCCAATGCTTTTAAGGATGCGCGCTGAGCAGCACTTAAACCACTGGGTGCATCTTGAGCCGCAGCCAAAACACTTGAGTTCACTAATCCGGTAACGATTGATGTGTAGATACTGAGTCTAATAAACATCATTTGAACCCGATTTAAACAAACCTTACCTTCGTACAGACTATCAGCCTATTGTATCAATCCGCTTCAACCAAATTTTTATATGGCGATCGCAGTCTGCACTGGGAGGTGAGAAGCTCAGATTACCTTGCTTTTACTAAAAAAAGAGGCGATCGCGACGTTGAACTTCAGATTGCAAATTCGGTGATTACAGCTTACTGTTGTATCCCTGATCTTTAAGGCTCTATCTACTAAAGTTTCATGACTACATTCAACAAAAAAACTCACAATTATTCTTAGACATCGCAACCCATTAATGAACCTCCAAGTGCGCGTCTGCCGGTGGATCTCTGGGGCAAAACGTCAGGAATTCATGTTAATTGATGCAGCACAACGTTAGTTTGCGCTACTACTAGAATGTAGAAAATTTGTTCATGCCTTCTCTCTAATGGTCTTTTTGTTGGATCTAGTCGGTTTGCGAGACTCTTGCATCGAAGATAACTGGAATATAGGAAATGATCTCACATCTTTTGCAAGAACAGGTTTAGGTTCTTCAGAAAATAAATTTATACTTCTTGCGGTACGTATACCTACGTAAAAACCATAATCCAACATGAGAGCCATATAACGTCGCCCAACTTCACTAGGAGTAATACCAGCGTGTAAAATATGTAGAAGACGTAAGGCAATTAACTCTTCAATCTTGTGAAAAGTTGAGTTTTCATTTTGGATTTCCACGAGAAAAACGTTCTTACGCTGCTCAGTCACACAAAATTGCTGAATAGCCTTTAAAATCTTATTAATCTCCTCATATTTACTTGAAGCATCAAGCTTAATATCTCTAAGTTTCTCATCAGTCATTTCAGATGCGGATGCATTCACACTGCTAACAGATACTTTTTTCTGATCTCTCACACTTGATTCACTGATTGCTTGTGAGAATAAATAGAGCGCATCACGCGGCACACCTGCTGATACCCAAACTAAGCGATCTATCACCCCATCTCCGCAAACATAATCTATACTAGGAAGCCCACAATAAACTGCATGTGAGTTCAAAATTTCTTGAATATGCCGTTTTGATTTATCTGGCATAGTCAAGTTGTAGTCTAGCCGAATTACTTGAATATCGCCTGGTGTTTCAAGTCCTTGACGCGAAGAAGGATCTCGTAGCTTGACAAATTGCTCAATCCCAGAAATTTTTAAGAAAACTTGGTTGCCTCGACAAATAGAATATAGCTTGTCTAATAAAATTGGCTGAAGTGTTTCAACAACAACGTGTATATCATCCAGAAAAATAAAAACACTGCCACACTGTGACGCGATCTTACCAAAAGCTCGTCTTATTCGAGGAAGCAGTCGGTTAAGATGCTCAATACCTTCCTCCTCATTTTTATCAAGAACAGCTTCAAGATTTGGCAAGAATGCCTCAAAGCCAGCTTGATTAGATACATAGTCTTGAAGTTGATTAATGATATCAATTAGCACTTCCGCTATGGTTCCGATATCATTACGTCCACTATATGTTTGTATATTCACCCAAGCATAAGGAGAGTTTGACTGACGTAAACTATGCATTAGATAAGCTAGCAAGCTTGACTTACCTGCGCCTCTTCTTCCATAAACAATATGATTACTTTGGCTAACAATCTGTTCTTCATCTCCAGAAACTGACCTTATATATCGAGTGAAAAAATCATCGGCGAAGCTGTGTTGAGTCGCCGTAAGACTTTCAGACAAAATTGTTCTCAAAAATTGTGTTTCTGGTAATTGAAGCCGATTATTAGGACGTAGAGATCTTTTCTTTATTGTTGTTCTTTGCTTATATGGATTTTCTTCAGATAATGCATTTAAACTTTGCTGTAGTAATCCAAAGAAACGATCTGTCGGATTGCCTAAATAAATGATTAAATAATCGCTTTCTGAGCGTTCTTTTAACTCATATTCAACATGAATCAGGCGAGTTAGCTTCTTGAATTGATTTATGACTTCATCTAAATACTTTTGCTGATCCTGCTGGGTTACTGCATTTAAGCTCATAAGGTAACTCCTCGGCTAATCAGGTATCTGCTTGCATCGCCTAAAAAATTTGTCACGATTAATTCCGCTTCATCCTGTGTAAGCACTAAATCTGATTCTATGGCTGTATGGTCATAGTCCGATAGATTTCTATCTTCTCGCAAATCTCGTAGGCGAATTGTGTAGGTACTAGCATTGTCTAGACTGGAAGGTAGTTCTGTCTTTTTATGGTCATCTACATCTGTTCGGAAAGATCCATTTTCATGAAGATTCACGGCGCGGCGTACATTATATGCCCCATAGTAAAGTCTAGAAATCCGTTGTCGCCAGTACTGCTGGGATAATTGTCTTGCAAACGCATGATGTGATTTTCCAAGCTCAAACAGCAGTTTAACATTTACGTTAATCTCACTTTGGATAGCATCACAGGCAGTAATATCCAAAATATGACGAAGGTTTGCAAGCATCTGATGAGAATTTGACGAAGCCAGTAACAGATGCGGCGATTTTAAACCCATCAAAAAACTCCAGACAATTGCTAGAAAATCAATCTAGTCATTTTAGCTTTTACTACAGGATTAATGGCATTAACTGTACAGTCGTATTTAATGCGATGCCTCATTTATCTAGAGGCATCTTGAACTTTGAAATTAGGCAAGTAGCTTTCTTAATGAATTGCACCAACAATTAATCAGAAAGTTGACTGTAACGTTTAACTTCACTTTTGTAGGCTAACTCTGCTAGCCATGATACTTTGCACTTTCATCATAGTGCCTGACATTTTGGGAATCAAACAAATTTTTTGCAGCTTAAAGCAATCTCTGAAAGGTTATCTGCGCTCTTACAGCGTAAGTTCAAATATGACCTAATAAAACCTATAAAAAAGTTATTCAATTCTCTATCTTAAGCAAAGGCGGAGGAGCCGAAATCGGGGGGGATATCTTGCCAGCGCCCTTGACCGACGGCGCGGATGGCTTCTTTCAAAGAAACTTCGCCTGTATAGAGGGCTTTGCCGACGATCGCGCCCGTTACGCCCAAGGGTTCCAATGACAACAGGCTGAGCAAATCCCGCACAGAACTCACGCCGCCCGATGCAATGATCGGAATTTCGATCGCCCCTGCCAACTCGCGCAGCGCCTCCAAATTGGGACCTTGCATCGTGCCATCCCGGTAAATGTCGGTGTAAATAATTGCCGCCGCACCCGCGATCTCCATCCGCTGAGCCAGTTCCGTTGCCAACACTTCCGAGGTTTCAATCCAGCCCCGTGTTGCCACCTTGCCAGCCCTTGCATCAATTCCTACCACAATTTGGTCGGGGAATTCTTGGCAAAGCTGAGTCACGAGATCCGGCTGCTCGACCGCGATCGTGCCCAAAATAATCCGCCGCACCCCCAAATTCAGCAAGCTGGCAACACTGGCCCGATCGCGTAAACCGCCCCCGACTTGAACCGGAATATCAATTGCACGGGCGATCGCCTCAATCGCCGCCAAATTTACCGGATGTCCGGCTTTCGCACCGTCGAGATCAACCAGATGTAAGAGAGTTGCGCCCTGATCTGCCCATTGTCGTGCCACTGCTACCGGATTTTCATCAAACACCTGCGACTGGGCATAATCGCCTTGATACAGGCGCACACACTGTCCTGCGAGTAAATCAATCGCGGGTATTACGTCCATGTCGGTTCTCTCCTATGCGATCGCACGTTTCCATTGCAATAGGTTATGCCACAGAATAGGCGAAAGCCCAAAGAAAAGTTGCTAATTCTGGCAAAACGGATGGTGAAATTTATAATCGTGTGAACTTGGATCAAATTTATTTGTCGGATTATTAAGGGAGAACGATCGCAATGCCAAGTCCACTGCTGGTTTTTTATCGCTTTCGCGATCAGAACACGACACCTGCAATTCCAGGCTATTTTGCCGTCAGTACCGCTCCCGATAATGTGGAAGACCCAGAATACAATAATCCGCTAGTTCATGCGGGCATTTTGGATGGGGTCGAACTGTTCAACGACTCGCCCGAAGTCATCATCCGCCAAATTGCCGCTGATCTGGAAGCTGCCAATCAAGGTGCGGAACCTGCGGAACTAGTGATTGCAATTCATGGCTACAACACGGATTTGACCTCGGCGAAAGATCGGCATTTGGATACCTGGCGCTATGCAAATCGCCATATTTCTGCTAAAAATGCTGTTTTTTTGGGCTATCGCTGGCCCTCCGAGCAAGTTCGGTTGAACGGCAAAACGCTCAAAAATGTCGTGACTTCTTTACCTGTTTTACTCAGTACATTTTTGGGTGCAGGCATCCTAGGCATAGTCCTATTATTCACGGTACATTCGCTGCTTGTCACCTTAATTTCGAGTGTCGCGGTGTTTCTAGCAATCATCACGATCGCCCTGATGTTACTGCGGGTTTCTGGCTATTTTCGCGATAGTTACCGAGCCACAAACTTTGGCGTTCCAGATTTAGTAGAACTGGTACGTCAACTTGATCAAGCCGTCGAAAATTTGCATATTCAGCAAGCTGAGCAGGCAGGACAACTTTATGATGCAAAAAATTTCCGCCGGATCAAACTAAATTTTATTGCTCATAGTATGGGCGGTTTTGTGACGACGAATGTTTTGCGAATTCTATCGGATGTGTTCGATCGCAAATCCATTGGCACGATTGCGGGCTTTGAGAAAGCGCCAGACAGTGATCTGGGAAACGTCTTTCGGCTAGGGCGGCTGGTTTTGGTGGCACCCGATATTCCTTTTACTGCGATCATGCTGAGAAGGGCAAATTTTCTCAAATCATCTTTACGGCGCTGTGAGGAAGCCTATTTGTTTAGTAACGAAGGCGATCTGGCACTCCGAATTGCCTCCACTGCTGCCAACTATTTTAGTTATCCAACCAGTAGCCGCGAGTGGGGGCATCGGTTGGGCAATGTTACCGTTCGTCCGATGAAGAAAGCCAAAGATCCACAGTATGGAATTGTGAATGGGGCAGAACTTGCTGCCAATCCATTGCAGGTGAAATTGTTGCACTATTTAGAAATCAATACCCTGACTAAGCCAGTTTCATTGCAGCAATTAGAAAAAGAAGATAATCCTGATGAAGAATCGATCGCAAACCTATTCACCTACTTCGATTGCACCGATTATGTAGATGTCAAAGACGGGACGCAGGGCAGACCCACTAACATTCTTAGCTATCGTTTAGATCGGGATCTGGTATCGAATACGATCGCCTACATCCGCCTACTAATTTCTTGGATGAGCGGCAAAATCGACACCCATGGGGGCTATTTCAATGGCAAGCTCACGAAAGACATGATTTACAGACTTGCCTTTCTTGGATTTCAGGATTACCTCAAAACGATCGCCGACCCATCTCTATTTACAGAGCCGATGCTGCGAGAACTAGATCAGTCAGGTCAAGTTATCCCGCTATTGCAAGAATTTTCGGCGTTGTGCGCCAGCAAGCGGATTCAAATCGCCTTATCGCCCGAACGCTACCTAGTCGATGTGATGGGCAAAGAGCCGACTGCGGTTCGCACTGCAACTTTGCAGGCTCAGCCCGAAGTGCATCAACCTGAACTCAAGGAGTAGTGCGGTTAGGCGATCTCGCTCTAGCTTGGCGGCGGCAACTCATCTAGCACCGTAAACCGGACGTGGTTGATTGCTAGTTCTCCAATCGAGACCGTATCTACGGGTTTCCCGTCCGCTGTAAAGGTTTCAAACGGAATACCCTTGGCGATTTCGGCGTGATACCAGGGTAAGCCCATGAAAAAGCGCGTCGGATACGGACCGCCTTCGCCTGTATCATCGGGGTTCGATTCCATCGGCAGCCAGCCATAGCCGGGAATATAGAACTCAATCCACACATGGTTATAGTCGGGTTCTAGGGGCACCATGCGATATTCGGCTTGGGTCGGACACTTGTAGCGTCCCACAGTGCGGCAGGCAATGCCATTTAGCCGCGCCAGTGCCAGCAATAACCCCACATATTCACCGCAGGAACCTACCCCGCGCGCCAGCACGACATCGGGCGGATCGATACGGGGAGTCAGAGCATAGGAGAGGCGATCGTAGACAAAGTTACGAATTTTCAACATCTTCCGCAGGATATTGGTTTCGGTGCCGATCGCCTCCCGTGCGGCTGCCAAAATCAGCGGCATGTCCATCGACAGTTCATCATCATCCACCAGATACATTGCCTTAAACTCTGGCGACAGCGCTGGCACCTTATCCACATCATCAAAGGTGAACTGATATTTAATCGCCCGGACTTCCAGCAGCGCCTTCCAACCAAATAAATGACGTTCACCTGGCTTCAGCGTCTCAAACTGAAACACGGCAACGCGTTGCCCATCCTGAATCTCTTCCATGAAAGGTCGTCCAATCGGTTCCACCGATCGCACTTTTTGGCGATCGGTTTCAGCAGGCAAGGCAATCCGCCATTCCACCTGGTTCAGACTCACCTCTTCTAAGGGCAGCAGTTCCTCTGCATAGGACATTTCAATCAGATAGCCATTGGACAAGGCACAGTGAGTTTTAGGATTGTAATGAAACTGCAAGGGATGAACAAAGGTGCGATCGCGAAAAGACACTTCAAAGGGACTATCCAAATTATTGGGATTGTCGCGAATAAACGCCTCATCTTTGGCGTAGGACACATACAGAATCTCGCTGCCCGTGGTCGGATGGCGATGGAACGCAAGCCCCGTGGGGGATTCAAAGGGAGTCAACACGGAAAATTTCTGTTCCCCCGTTGCCCGATCCAAGCAATACACCGTTTGCTCCGTGCGATCGCAGATCCACAGTTCTTCTTCTCTGACCACTAGATTGGCAGAGCCAACCCCAGGCAACGGCAGCCGCGTAATTTCTCGGCGAGAAGCCTGCTCAAAAATATAGATATAGCCTGCTTTTTGTGAGGCAACATAAATCGTCGATTCCCAAACCCCAACCCCGGTTGCCGGATAGGGTAAGGTGAAAAAATGCTGCAAAGCGAACGAGCCAACTTGGCAAAAGAAAACGCTATTATCACGCGCCACCCAAAGTGTGTTTTGCCAAAGCGCTAGCCCTTCTGCTCCAATAAAGTTTTCTACCTGCAACGTGTTTAGGATTGTAGTGTCATCGGTCGCGGGATTAATCCTAAGTAAATAGCCACGAATTGAGTCAAGGGCGATGAGATCATCACCCAAAAAGCCAATACCTTGTAAAGCACAGGCAGCCAAAGGACGAATAGTACGGAGCCAGGGATCTTGCACGGCGAACTCGATAGTAGATTAAACGGTTGAGCAAAAGAGGTTTCAGGGATATACTGCGTAAAGCCAGCCTCTACAAGCAGCATAAAACAGATTCTTCCGAACGCACCATCAAATCATAATTGCATGGGTAGGATTAGAACTGTATCCAGAGGATAGTTGACAGAAGCTGCCAATCCAGAATCTAGAACGAAATCTAGAAAAAGTTTATTAGGGGAGGCGATCGCGGAAGCCATGGCTGATCGAAAGGGTTAGCTTAACGTTCGGCTGCCCTTTCCCTAAGCGGAAAGATTCTATCACTCAATTTTTGGCGTTGCTGAATGCAAGTATGGATTTTCAATTGTAGGAGTAGTGTCTTGTGCCTACTGATATGGTGAGACTAAAAGGCGTAAGAGAAGATGGATCTACTGGAATATCAGGCAAAAGAATTATTTCGAGCGATGGGCATTCCAGTACTGCCCTCCCAGCGGATTGAGCGCCCCAAGGATTTAAAAGGGCTGATTATTCCCTACCCAGTGGTGCTGAAATCCCAGGTCTACAGCGGCGAACGCGGACGTGTGGGCGGGGTGAGATTTGTTGAAAATACGATTGATGCGATCGCTGCCGCTCAAACCATTTTCAACCTATCCATCATGGGGGAATATCCCAAAGTGTTGTTGGCAGAGGCGAAATATGATGCGGATCAGGAATTTTATCTTGCCATTACCCTAAACCGTTCTGTGCGCCGTCCCGTGTTGTTAGGGTCGCAAAAAGGCGGCATTGACGTGGAGATGGCGATCGACCAGATGCAACATGTCGTCGTCGAACAAGAATTTTCTGCTTACTATGCCCGCAGACTGGCGCTAAAAATGGGATTAGAAGGCAAGCTCATTGAATCAGTCAGTTCTGTCGTGGAAAAGATGTATCAGCTTTTTGTGCAAAATGACCTGGATTTGATTGAGATTAATCCCTTGGGCGTTAGTACCACTGGGGAGGTCATGGCGCTGGATGGCAAAATTAGCGTCAACGACGATGCTTGGGCGCGTCATCCCCATCTAGACGCTTTAATTGCCAAGCTAGAAGGCAGTAGCCCTCAATCGTCTCCGATGTCTATTGTGCCGATGGAGTCGGACGGGCAAATTGCGATCGTTTGCAATGGCGCGGGATTGACCATGGCAACCATGGATTTGGTCTATCAAGCGGGTGGCAAGCCGATTAGCTTTTTGAACATTGGTAGTGAAACCCGCGCCGATTTTTCACCCGCTCAGCTAAAACATCATCTTAAAGATGGATTAGACCAGCTTACCCAAAACAAACAGGTGAAAGTGGTTTTAATCAATCTGATTAGTAATTTAGTGCCTTGTGATGAAGTGGCAGAGATTATTGCATCCTCGGTCAAGCGGCATGTTCCCAAGACTAACTCTTTAAAGAGGATTCGACCGGATACGCTGATTGCTCAGGCAACGCGATCGCCGGCGATGGTGGTGCGTTTGGTGGGCAGTGAGTGCGAGCGCGCTCAGTCACGGCTGGCATCAAACCAAATCTCTTTACTCGATAATCTGGATGAAGCAGTCACTCAGGCAGTTTCACTCGCAAAAGTAGGGCGTGGTTAAGTGGAGTTAATCGGGGCGATTGCGATCGCCTGCCAAATCCCACTCAATTTTTTGAAAAAACCTCGCTGACTGTGATCAAGATGGCAGCAGAATCTTTAAACCTCCGCAATTCTAAGAATGGGTCTTTTGTGCCCTCTATCTATCCATTGCAGATTTCGTTTTCCACTCCGCATCAACGCTATTACTCCTGTCATGAATTTCACCCCCCAGAACAGAGTCCTAATTCAGGGAATTGCAGAACCGTTGGCAACCGTACACGCCTTACACATGAAGAGGTATGGTACGCATGTTGTGGCGGGAGTTAGCCCAGGGTATGGGGGCACCAAAGTGCATGAAATTCCTGTTTTTGATCTGGTAGAAATGGCATTGTCGGCAGTGGGCGAAATTGATACGACCATCATTTTTACCCATCCCTATGCGGCGTTGGATGCAGCCCTAGAGGCGATCGCGGCGGGCATTCGGCAAATTGTTCTGATTACAGAAGGCATTCCTCCTTTAGATATGGTCAAACTGCTGCGAAAGGCAGAAATGACCGAAACCTTGGTAGTGGGTCCCAATAGCCCTGGGGTGATTGTGCCAGGGCAATTGCTTTTGGGCATTCACCCCGTTGAATTTTATACGCCGGGTTCTGTTGGTTTAATTAGCCGCAGTGGCACTTTAACCTATGAAATCGCCCGTGAATTGACCCTTGCCGGACTGGGACAATCCATGGGGGTTTGCATTGGGGGCGACGCAATTATGGGGTCATCCTTTCCCCAATGGCTCGAAATTATGGATGAGGATGAGCATACCGAGATTATTGTGTTGGTGGGCGAAATTGGCGGCGATAGTGAAGAAGCAGCGGCTCACTACATTGCAGAGGCGATCGATAAGCCTGTAGTTGCTTATGTTGCTGGGCAGACTGCCCCGAAAGGGCGGCGCGTAGGTCATGCTGGGGCAATCATTGCCTCCCAGATTTCTACATTGGGTAGCGAAATTGGCACTGCTGTCAGCAAAATTACTGCATTTGAACGGGCAAATATCCCAGTGGCAAATTATCCATCCCAAATTCCAACTTTGGTGAAAAAGGCTTTAAGATTGCCAACAAAACATTCCAATGTATGACGTATTCAGGACGTATTCAGACAGGGGGTATAATCTCCAATTTGTTTTAACCGCGATCGCTCACGACTTGTTGCAACAGTTGGGCAATCTGTTGATTCGTTGTATCTAGATTAAATCGTTGGCTGGCTGACTGTTGAGCTTGATGGGCGATCGCGATCGCCTGCCCTGGCTGGCTATGACACTGTTGGATGATGTCTGCGAGTTTCAGCACATCGCCTGGTGGCGATAACCAGCCAGTTTTACCATGTTCAATCAACTCAATCACACCCCCTGCTGCCGCTGCGACAATTGGTGTGCCGCACAGCATCGCTTCCACAATCACCCGACCAAACGGCTCTGGGGCAGTGGAAGTGTGGGCAATTAGATCGCACATCGTCATCAACTGTGGCACATCTGAGCGGAAGCCCAGAAACCGGACTCGATCGCCCAATCCTAACTGCTCCACTTGTTGATGTAATTGTGCCACAAAGGCATCTTCACCAAACAGGGCATCGCCCACGAGCAACGCTACCACATCCACAGGGCAATATTGCAATGCTTCAATCAATACCTGTTGACCTTTCCAGGGAGACAACCGACTAAAATGACCCACCACAAAGCGATCGCCTAAACCCAATGTTTGACGCATTTGAGCGGCAACATCGGCGTGATGTTGATATCGCTGAAGATCGAATCCGTTGTAAACCACTTTGACGCGATCGCGGTTTCCTCCGGCAGCAATAAATGAAGCTACACTGGCGTGGGAGTTAGCAATGACTAACGATGAAAATCGGTTTGCTAAGCCAATAATAAGTCTTCGATTGATAGCGCTAAAATGCTCTGAAGAAACAATGTCGTGTAGATGATAGACCAATGGACGATGGGCTAAAAGGCTAGCGATCGCACCGACGACTAAAGCCTTTTGTGTATTGGCATAAATCACGTCATACTCTCGACTCAACTGGGCAATCTCTCCAATGAATGGCAGAAGTTGACCTAAGCTACTCAATCCTTTCAGCAAATTGCTATCTTTTTGCACTTGAATCGCTCGCCCGGTTAACACTTGTACTGGAATATCCTGCTGCTCCAAAAGCTCTCGAAATGAACCGTCTGCTAGTAATCCAACCAGGCAGCGATCGCGATAGGGCTTTGCTACATCCAATAGGCAAAGTTCGGCTCCTCCCGGCTTGCCACTTTGATCAAGAAAGAGAATCTTCATTTGAATTCAGATGTTTTACTTCATGATTTAAGCCAGCAAAAACTGCCGTACCTGTTGCGCGATCGCTGTCCAGTCAAAACGTTGCTTGGCATAGTCGCTGCAAGCGGTTCGCGTGGGTAGCGTTATCTGCCCTGACAAAATATCTGTTAGGGCATGAGCGATACTGTTGGCTCCACTCGTTTGAGTAATCAGGTGTGGAGAAAAATCACCAATCACTTCTGGCATTCCACCCACTGGCGTACAAACTACAGGCGTACCACAGGCGAGGGATTCCACCAGCACTAAGCCAAACCCCTCCAGCGATTGACTGGGCATGATGGTCAGGTCAGCCGCTTGATAGGCAATGGGTAGATCTTCATCAGGCAGAAAACCAAGAAACTGAACGTGGTTTTGCAGTTCAAGTTCCTTCGTCTGGTGCTCTAAATCATCTCTTAAAGGACCTCTGCCTGCGATCGCCAGCCAAATATCAGGATAGGTTTGTTTGACCTGTGCCACAGCCAACAGCAACTTATCTAGCCCCATACGATGGACTAGACGGCGCGGAGTGAATAAGATAAAGCGATCTGGTGACCATTCCAGTTTTTCTCGTGCTTGTTGTCGGGTCAAGTTTGGCTGAAAGTGTTGGATATCGACTCCACCCGGAATCACATGAATCTGCTCCCAGGAAATATGATATTCCCGATGCAAGATCTCACCAAAGGCTTTGCTCAACACAATGAAGCGATCGCAGCGCTGGTAGACAGTTTGTTCAATCAGTTTTTTGAATAAAATGCTTAGTTTGTTACTGCCTTCGCGATCGCTTTCCTGTGCCCAAGGTCCATGAAAAGTACAGGTGACTGGCACATCTTTTGGCAGATGGGGTAACAGAGGCAACCCATAGAGCGCAAAGTGCAAATTGATCGCGTCTGGTTGAGATTGAAAGCCACTATTAAATACTTGGTTTGCTGACCAAAGCCGTTTCAATAGAGAAGCTTCTGATTCAGCTAAATTTGTTAGTTGTAGTGGAAACTTGGATCGGCTTGTGGGTAAGCCGATACCAAAAAGTTCAACATTCGTTTGTAATTTAATTAAATTATGGACTAACTCATAAACATAGCGATCGAGTCCACCCGGATTTTTGGGAAACCAGTAATTACCAACAACGGTTATTTGAGTAGAGTGAATTGATGAGTTCATATAAGCTTAATCTAAGTACATCAACTAATGACTTGCTGAATAAACTCTAAATATTTCTGAGCAATCTTTTCAGTTGTAAAGTCTTGTACTCGTGCTTGTAATGTTTTGAAGTCTAGGGGGCGATCAAGCGTTTCGCAAATTGCAGCAGCAAGACTGTCAGTTTAAGATAAATCGAGTTAGTCCATTACCATGCATGGGCGGCAAAAAAACTGATCAGTTGATTGTTCATGCTTTAGTACTTTTGCGATGGGCACTATGAATCTGTCTGTCGAGTTTAGGGAGTGAATAAATTTAAATCCATAACCACGGAAATAGAGTATTGATTGAGCTACGAACCCGAAATTTCCATAAATCATTCGTTGTATATCCTCGGTTATCGGCTCCACGAAATCCTTCGATTAAAGGGGTAACTTTAAAGCGACGCACAAACTTAATGTTGGACTGTTGATCAAACCATTTTCTCAGCAGTTCTTCTGCTCCAGAATTGGTAGGTACATCTGGCTCATTGAGTCTCAGCTTTTGATAAATATTCTGCAAGCATGTTTGATAGGCTTTAGGTGTCCAAGCAATCAAAAAAGTATCAACCCAATGCTTAGGAAAATTTCTGAAATTACAATAGATTCCAAAGTTGTTAGGTTGTCGGTTAATCAGCTTGTCAATATTTTCTACAATATATCGACCCGTTATCTTCCAAACAATAGTATTCTCCGGTTGTCTAGCAATGATTGCGGAATTCTCCATTGCATAGTCAATCAGTTTAAATTCACCATAGGCGCGATCGTAGTGAGGTGGATAGTCAAGCCCATTAAACACAATGAACTCAACTTGATCGGACAGGTTTCTTTCTTTTACTAGCTTTTCTAAACTAGATATCTCTGAGTTGGAATTTTCAGCAAAAACAATTGCATCGCAGCATTGATTCAGTTTAGATAAATAGAATTTGAATGCCTGTTCATAATCTTTTAGTCGTAGGGCTGGATCGGTTCTCTTCAGATTGGGAACTCCGCTTTTCGGAGTGATTGTTGCTGTTAGTAGTAAAACATTTTTAGTTTTCATAAGCTCCTTTCAGTGCCATACTTTCAAACAAATCTATGTACTCTTTGGCTTGTTGCTGCCAACTGTATTTTTCTACAACTTATCTGGCTACTTTGCCCAGCACTTGGCATTTTTGAGGATTATCAGAAAGCACCTGGAGGATCTGAAAAAGGCATTTCTCATCCGTTTGATCTGTTAGAACAAAGCCACTTTCAGGGGATACAATCTCTGCGACTCCTGCTGTGGCGCAAACAATCACGGGTAAGCCGGAAGCCATTGCTTAAAGTACTACCATGCCAAACGGTTCATAGTGAGACGAAAAAATAAACATATCTACGGCTCGCATCAAATGAGAAGTAATGCCATTTTCTCCCCATAAAGTTCCTAGAACAAATAGAACACTAGGATTTGTATCAGTGGGATCAAAAGAATTAGTTCTCGGACGGAGCGGAGAATTGTATCTTTGCATAATTTTTAGTCTGAATAACTATCAAGAAATAATCTAGATTTCAGCACCATTTCTTTTCAGGAAGAACTATAAGGCACTTTCATAGGCTTAGACTCAGAAACCGTTTTCTGAATGGGGAGTAAATTTTGATATCTGTAATATTTGTGCCCCGCGATTGTCATACCTGAGAATCCCCAAAATAGTATTCCGGGAAGTAGTACTAAAGCGTTATTAAACGGAAGTGTTATTAAGATACTTGGTAGGATTGCGCGAGAAGCATTCATGAAAGGATCAAAACGTATTTCTTGATATGAATAGAGAGTGAAAGATATTAGCACGATGCCACTGAGATAAGGCGCTAGCCCAAGCCATCCTAGGGTGGCAATAATATCTAAAACGCCTGCGTCAACAATCCCTTTACCTCCCATGCCTCGACCTAAAAATTCGGATAATACATTATTTAAGAGTTGAGCATAGATTTCCTGCCGCTCGTTTGCACTTGTATCGCCCTCAGTATCTGAGAAAGATTGCAAGCGTACGATGATGGGTTCCGCAAGAGGAGTTGAGATGACTATTGGAACCAAAAAGACACCAATAATTAGAAATATCATGATTACTCTTATCTTTAGATTGGGCTTAAGGGTTACCCAAAAACTGAACATTCCTATTAGCCAACCGATCCAGGCTCCCCGAACTTGTGATAAGAGAAACGACAAGCCCCCAATGACTACTGATGGCAAGATTAAGCTGCCACGGCTCCCAATTGATATTAATAAACACGCCATCATTGCATAGGCAAATGTGAATGGAAAGTTTAACGTACTCCATACTCGTATCTGCTGTGGTTCAGGCCACCCGCAGCAGAGTTGCAAGTCTTCTGCATTTGCAAGCCAAAATTTATCCCACTCCGGAGCTACTAGATATTGGTATATTCCATAAATTCCCATGATTAAGATTGCCCAAACAAACACTCGTTGGGTGTTTTTCTGAAACTTAGGATAGTCCTGCCAGTTCACCATCAGATGAACTCCTAAAAAAATACCTGGAAGCCAACTTAAAATGCCTTGGATGACTTGGGGAATTGGATTGCCTTTAACTATTCCCATAAGAAAAGCATAAGAAATACTTACAAAAGCCAAGATGAACGGTGTTCCTCCCTGTTGATGTAAGCGTGGCAGTTGTTTGAAGAATGTCACTGCCGTCAGCATGGTTACCAAATAGGGAGTCAGAATGATAAAGCGCATTCCAGGATTGATAATGCCATTCTGATACTCAACTAGGCGTGAGATGAAAGGAGATAAAAACCAGACCCACCAGTTGAACCCTAGATACAAAATTGGGTAGCGCAGATACAGAAATACACCGACTGTTAAAGCACCTGCTGGAAAGACTACTTGGAGGATGCTACTGAACCGAATTAACAGACAAAGAGACACTGGGATAATGAACCCCAAAATTCCTATCCATGCTGCCTGAGGTTCTAAGCTCAATGGGTTCTTTAGTAAGAAAAAGGATTTCGCTACCATTGCTTACCTACTTTGCCAAGTTTGATATCCCTGCCAGCGTCCCTGCATTGCAGCCACCCATTTTTTTGCTGCTAGCAAACCCTCTTTGGGAAAAAAGCGCAGGCATTGTAATAATCCGAACGATTGCTGTGTACCAATGATCAAAGACCAGAGGAGAAATACGATCCGTTGAATAGGAGATAGATATTCTAGAACTGAGATTGTTTCGTTATGCACTGCATTGGTTAAAGCCATAGTGTTAAATGTGTGCCTCTGGTCTTCATCAAATCGTTGGGCTGGATAGTGATCAACTGCAACTTTCGGATCATAAATTAGTTTCCATCCCTGCTTTTGAACAGTGAGAGAAAATGCAAATTCGTAGTGAACTTGGGCACCCGTTCCTCTCATGCGCTCATCGAATTTGAGATTTTTAATAGCTGCCTGCCGAAAGCTCATGTTGACCCCTTTCAAGATATCGACCTCACAAATTTCGTCTACACCAATGTGGTGATTGCCGATCGCCCGTCCAAACCAACTCAATTTGCCGACTACAGTTGCAGCACCGTCTTCTAAAATCTCGCCATGGTAAACATAATCTCTACCCCCAACGCCACCAATCTGGTCATCGGCTAGAAAATGTTTCTCAATCCGTTCAATCCAGTCAGGGTGGGGCACTGAATCATCATCGGTAATGGTCAGAATATCGCCCTTTAGGGCTGACAGTCCGGCATTCATGGCGGCAACCAAACCAGGGACAGTTACTTCAACGGTTTGTAGCGGCAACTTAAGATGGCTAACTGTTTGCAAAGCTTCCCAGGTTTCAGTATCAATGTCGCGGATGGCAACAATCAATTGATCAATCGGCCGGGTTTGCTGGGCTAAGGCTTTGAGGCATCGCAGCAGATCGTGGGGGCGGCGATAGGTGGGGACTAAAACAGTAATTAACATGGTTAGGCTAGTTGTTCAAATCTATCAATATAATGTTGAGCCATTTGGCTCCAGCTATGATTTTCTGCAATCACACGAGCATGAATACCCATTTGTTTTCGTTGAATTGGATGATGGGTTAAATAGAGCATCTCTTTGACCAGAGTTGGAATATCGTCGGGATTGGAAATAACAATCCCTGCTTCGGGATCCAACAGTTCGGCGGCAGGAGTTGCAGCACTGGTAATAACTGGAATTCCTGATGCCATTGCTTCTAGTACTACTAATCCAAAGGTTTCATAGCGAGAGGGAAACACCAAAAAGTCACTTGTTCGCATGAGGTCAGGAATATCTTGGCGATATCCCAGAAAATGTACCCGGCCATCAACAGCCAACTCACGAGCTAACGCAGGATAAGGGCTACCAGTTACGTTTCCAACGACAGCAAGGTGTAACCCGGAAACCTTTACCAAAGCTTTAAGAACAGAGTCAAGATTTTTGCGCGAGGAACGGATGTCTCCGGCAAAAATAGCGAGGGGTACTACTTCTGGTAATGCCAAGGCTTTACGATCGCAATGACCAGGATAAAACTCATTTGTATCGACCCCGTTGTAAATGACCTGGATGCGATCGCTGGCAACGCCAATCTTCTGTAAGTCATCACGCACTTGAGCGGATACAGCAATAATCTGGCGTGCCTGGGCAAAAGCACGACCTTCCCAACGAGCATTTAAGGCGGTATAAAGCCACTGGTATAGACCATAAGCATCTTTGTGCTGTTGCCAAACGTGGGCTGGAGAGTCTAACCAGGCACTATGGACGAAATGGGCAGCATTTACGTCTGCGCTTGCCCAGGTAATTGCCCCATTGACCTTAACTAAATCGAATTCTCGCCCATGAGCATTAAGCCATTGAGACGACAGACTGGCAAAGCGCAGATTTTTGAGTAACTCTGTGGGCACTTTTCCGACTGAAATTGGCACCCAATTGAAACCGGATTGCTTTTGAAGTGACTCGGCAATGTGAGTCGCGACAACGGTTACCTGATGACCACGGCGCAAGGCTTCTTGAGTGACCTCGTAATTCACTCGTCCCTGTCCGTCCCCTTTAGCAACCTTGTGAGTAACAATGCACAGTTTCATTGGTTAAGTGCCTCTTGTAAGACTGCTTCAATCCCATTAATGGTCTGGTTTAAGGAAAAGTTGTTGATTACATGTTGACGGCATCGTTGAGGCAGAATGGGGTCGGTATTTCGCCAGTGAAGAACCGCTTTGAGTTTGGTATGGAGGTCTATCTCATCTCCAGGCGTAAAGAGCCAATCGCTAAATTCACCAGTTAAAATCTCTGGAATACCACCACTGCGACTACCAAGAGCGGGGGTGCCACATGCCATGGCTTCGATAATGACGCGACCAAAAGCCTCGAGCCACAGGCTTGGTAACACGGTTACATCGCTCACTTGATAAAGCGATTTTGTATTGGAAAGGTGTCCTAGAAATCTGACATCATCTTTGATATTGAGGTCATCAGTTAATGCTTCTAATTGAGATATGTATCCCTCCCCAGAAAATAAGGATTTGCCTGCAATTAGCAATTTTGCTGGAATGGATGACTGCCGCAGTAAAGCAAATGCACGAATGAGGGTTTCGATACCCTTTTCAGTTTCTAGCCGACCAACATAGGAAATCACTCGCTCTTCGGAAGAGATATCCCAAGCTTTGCGCAGGTCAGAAATATCGTCGGCAATGGCAAAGCGCTCTGGTTCAATACCGTTATAAACAATAGAGACTTTATCGCGACGAATGTTGAGGCGATCGCACCAGTCAGTTTTAACAGCTTCTGAAATTGCAATGTAATGGCTAATTCCTAATAAGGTAAGCGATTGCTTGAGTCGCTTGAGATAACTATCTTCTGTAGAGGCGTGAAGACGAAGATGGCAGACAAGTGGAATGCCTTGTAGCTGAGATAGTACTCGTCCAAAGAAGAAATTGTCGTACTGATTGCTGTAAATAATGCTGTTTTGAACGTTTGTAATCTTTCTAACATCGCTCAAAAATCTACTATTAAGCTTATAGCTAGTGATTTTAATCAATGCAGTGCAAAACTGCTGATACTTCTCAAGCTGATCGCCCTCTTCTTCGTAAACAAGAGTAATTTGATATCCACGCTCAACTAAAGCTTGGCAAACATCAAAGAGACTGTGTTCTAAGCCGCCACGCTTACTCGACAAATAACTAGATAGGGCAATAATATGCATGGTGCTTTGATTACTTGAGATGGGTCTAGCAAGTTAGCCTGAAACTGCTTCAATAAAACGCGTGGCTGTAGCAACAGGATTGTAATTTTCGCGAACCCATTGCCGTCCTTCAACTGAAATCCTTTCGAGGCATTCTGGATCATCGCTCAATCGCTCGATTGATTCTTGAACATTATTTAGATCAATCCCAACATAATGCTTCCAGTTTTCAGGCATGGTAGGTAAAGTAAAGCCATACTTGTCAAAATCTACATGAAAAGCAACTGTTCCAGAAGCAAGAGCCTCCCATAACCGCCAGCTATCCCATTGCACAATACTTCTAGTTTTAATGCCTGATTTTCCTATAATTCGCTTGGAGAGACGAGCGAGGTTAGTACTTGGATCAACTAAGAAATCGCTTACGAAAAAACCTCCAAAACAAGCGCAAGCAGCCACCTGCTTAAGGTTTCTATAATAACTGGGATAATGTCTACGAGCAGTTTGGAGCCATTGCAAGTAGGAGTTAGGATCAGAAGGAGGTTGGTTAAAACCATCTACAGGATTTTCAGTTGGCAGCATTGTTTGAATCTTAGGCAGAAAATCTTTGACTGCGGCAACTCTAACTGAATGGGGGATATTGTTCAGACGGAAATTAATCAGCATTGATTTTCTACGCTCTTCAAACTTTAGAATTTCTTCAGTTTCCTTTAAGATTCGATCAGACAATCCAAAAAACCATGGGTAAAAATTGGTTGGATAGCGATGACTACTGCAATAGTGAGTCCGAAAAATAAAGTCGAATTGTCGAAAGGCTGGATCCCAAGCAGACGTTCGAGTTCCATCTGAAGAATCAAAATGAGCAGTAATATACTTTCGTTTGGAATTGAATAAACTTCTAGGGAGGTTATTGCGAAATACCCAAGATTGATTCAATACAACCACGTCACAATCTTCAGGAGTTACATGAGAATCGCATTTAAATAAGTACTCATCTTTATCGGCTGACAGCCTCCAATAGTCAACATTGGAATAAAATGGAATATCTAATGCTTTCAATCCTTCACCAAGACACACAATATTATGTTGATAAGCTGTATCTTCTGGTAATCCCTGAGGTACACAGTAAAAGAAAATACTTTTTGTACTGTTCATAGTGTTCGCCTCATATGAAAACAAAATATAGGTATTTTACAAAACTAATTAGTGTGACGTGATGATTTTGATATAAGTTTCTCGCTCATCTGAAATAGTTAAAAAAATTATCTTACGGTTTCTCCACCCAGTACTAATCTAATTTTCTCAAGCACTGTCACGTAATGAACGAGAGAGAAAATTAGTAGAAAAGAAACTTTGTGAGCAAAACTATTTAGTATGTCTTGTTCTTGTGTTTTTTTGTAACCAGATCTCAGAGGTGGTCTGAGCTGTAACAACAGTTTCAGTAACAGTAGGATTTTATTTCTGGAATACTGATTTTCCATCGTATGAAAACCACCCGTTACTCTAGCTATTTTTCTTCTCAAATCCTTAAACATGTATCTAGCAGGATGCATAACAGAACTGTCTTCTGCATAAATCACTAAATAACCCGCATTAGAAACCCGTTTGCTCCACTCGCCATCACCGCCAGACTTTAAGGTGTCATCAAAAAAGCCTAACTCGTCAAAGAATTTCCGATGAGTAAAAAGATTTGCGGTAGCCGCAGAATTATACTTCTGAACATATTTTTCTTGCTGTAAAAAAGTCACGCTATCATATATCTCTACTAAATTCGGACGTTGAGAATTTTTAAAGAAAATTTCGATTTTTCCAGCAGCTACACCATACTTTGGACTCTTCAATAGAGACTGAACACCGTTTTGCAACCAACTGTCACATGGAATACAGTCTGAATCAGTAAAAGCAACGATATCACCTTTTGCAGAATTGATACCTCGATTACGAGCAGCATACGAACCAGGCTTTTCTTCAATTAGTAAATGAATCCAAGAAAAATCTTTGAGTTCTTTCGATGGATCTTTTACAGACTTATTATCAACTACGATTACCTCATACAATTCTTTCGGATAGCTTTGCCGTTCCAAAGACTTTAAGCATAAACATAGACGTTCAAAATCATTAAAAACAGGAATAATAACGGAGACGAAAGGATAGCTTTTATATTCCACAATGTGTTCATTCATTACAGTGCCTCAACTTACTTTAAGGTTATCTAATCTTTTTGCTTCGCAAAGGCGAGCAGCTAGGGTATGTGGATCTGAAGGACTGCGACCCATCAAATTAGATTCAAAATCAAAATGATCTGAAAGCTGTTTTTGTAGCCAAGATTCCTGTTCTTTGATGGTTCCAGGTTTAAATGTCTTTAATACAAATGGAATTTCTAATCCGGTTGGATTGTAAGAAAAAGAATATTTATTAGCTTGCAGGTTTCTGATAAAAGTTTTATCTTCGATACAGGAAATCGATTTTGCAATTGTATTGCTCTTCCAAATAGAATGATTTGGATAACATTCTTTTAGAATCGCAAAAGCATAAAGATTGAAACTATGATAGCCTAGTGACCTTTCATATATATCCTGGTTATGGCTCTTATTTTTAGGCTCTCGAATCCAACGCATGATTTGTTTTTTATAACTAAAATTTCTCATAGCTACAGAATGCATGATCAATCCATTCGGAGCTATGTCGAGATGAAATAGGATAGTCTCAAGAAAACGCTCTACAGAGTCCTTGACTTCAGCATCGTATTTTGAGAGAGTCGCGCCGATTGCCCCAAACCATAGTTGTTGGTTGAAAGTGAGATGGATGGGCAAATGTACCCCATCAACACTTACATTTTGCCAAAGTCCAATTTCAAAGTTAAAAGGATGAAGTAAAAATACTTCTTTGGCCACAGATATTAGTTGAGGTGTTTCTATAATTGGTGCAGCCGTGATTAACGCATCTAGAGTCCAAGCTTGGCCAATCAATCCATTGCAAGAATCTTTTTTTGGATTTTTTCGATGCCAGAAGCTATACGACATTGGTCTTGCATGATGACTAAGCAAATATGAGGATGCTAGCTGCGCTGCATGCTTAAATCTGTCATCTCCCGATATTTCAAAGGCTTTTGAGAAAGTGATAAGCCAATGAGACGTATTGCGTACAGGTGTTTCGGCATCTCCGTGAGGACCATTATTACCAGCAGGCATAATACCTGTAGAGGAATCTTGAAGCTTTAAAGCTGAAAACGCACTCTCGCAGATCAAATCATATAAGTCCATTTTGAAATATCCTATTTCTTGTTTGGATAGAGTTTCAACCAAGGCACATTTTTGAAGCAATATTCTTCAGAGTAAATTAACTGGAACAGTACTTTAGGAGGAATAATTGCTCAAGGATCTCTGCTTCCTTAATATCCCTTCTAGACTAAATGCTTTTGTTGGATGCATCAGTTCTCTCCAATTTACTAAGTTAGCTTTAAAGATCAAGAAGATCTGAGAAGTGATTGATGCTGCTAGAAATTACGTAATTGGTGACCGAAGGCAACTTTTACTGAGTATCATGACCGCACATGTTAACCCGCCCTTTGTCAGTCTTTGAGACGATCTCCTATGCTCTTTGGGAAACAACATTGTACGGATTAGTTTTGAATGTGAAGGGATATCGGCTAACTATTTTGTTGAAGAGGGCGTTGGAGCAGCCTCTCCTGCGGAGAATTACGTTATTGATAGTGAAATTAAGCAGGCGATTGCTTAACTAGATGCATTCAAGGCTGCATTATTTTGCAGATGGTGATAGTTCCACAGTTTGCCGCGCTGGGCTAGCAACTCCTGGTAGGTGCCCTGTTCGATGATGTGCCCCTGTTCTAAAACGACGACTTTATCCGCACGCATAATGGTTGATAAGCGATGAGCGATCGCGATTACCGTTCGCCCAACCGATAGCTGCTCAATCGATGCTTGAATCAGCCGCTCTGAGACCGAATCTAGCGCACTGGTTGCCTCATCCAAAATTAAAATTTCTGGGTTTCGCAGCAATGCACGGGCGATCGCGATTCGTTGGCGTTGCCCACCCGATAATCGGACTCCGCGATCGCCCAACACCGTATCGAGTCCTTCTGGCATATCTTCAATAAACTCCACTGCATTCGCGAGTTTAGCGGCTGCCATCACCTCGACATCCTCAACATCAATGCCATAGGCGATATTGTTGCGTACCGATGTATTGAAAATAAATGTATCCTGGCTGACCATGGCAATCCGCTGCCGCACCGACGTGATATCAAACTCTCGTAAACTCACCCCATCCAGTTGAATATCGCCTTGAGTGGTGTCATAAAATCGCGGAATCAAGTCAGCCAGAGTCGATTTACCTGCACCCGATGAACCCACCAATGCCACGGTTTGCCCTTTAGGAATGGTGAGCGTGATGTTTTGTAATACGAGTGATTCGTCCCCATAACCAAAATCTACTGAGACAAACTCGATCGCTCGCTGCAAAGTTGTAAATTGTCGATAACCATTTTGCAGATAGGGCTTGTTGTCGCGGCGCAGTAACTCTTCAATCGCGTGTAATGATCCTTGCATACTGCCCATAGCGGCAAGACTGCCATTAATTTCCTGAATTGCTGGCACCAGGCGAAACATCAGAAAAATGAACGTCAACAGAGAACCCACTTGTAAGGCTCCACTACTGACAAACACGCTCATGCCCACCACAATCATGCCAATCAAAATCGTACTGGCGATCGCTTCTGCCAAAGGTCGCACAATCGAAATTTGCATAATGGCTTGAACGTTTGTTTCAGCAATTTCATCACTGACGCGATAAAACCGTTGTCGCTCAAACTCCTGAGTGGCAAAGGCTTGCACCGTGCGGATGCCGTTAATAAACTCAGAAGCGATCGCGGTAAACTGCCCCCGTGCCTGCGACACCGGAAAACTCAATTCCCGCACCCGTCGATTGAACGTCGATAAGCCCACCGCCATCAGGCTAAACAACAGTACCGATGCCAGGGTTAGCTGCCACGAGATGGTGATGGCGATCGCGCCATAGACCAATAACACTAGCCCTTTAGTAAACAAAAAGCTAAACGCACCAATAAAGTTTTGAAGCTGTCCCACTTCTGAGGTCAAGGTGTTGACTAAGCTGCCTGCCTGGGTTTGCCCAAAAAAACTTAGGCTCAATGATTGCAGTTGCTCAAAGATCTGGCGATATAGGCGATCGACCAGGCGAATTCTTGCCAGACCCATGTAAATTGCTGTCAAGTAATTGAAGATCGCTCGCACCCAAGTCGAAAGCAAAATTAGCCCAGAGACTCTAAACAATTGTTCCAGGTTCGATCCATTCGATCCCAACACCCAAACATCAATCCACTCAATGCCAGAACGTACCGGTTCTGCATTCGGATTCACTAGATTTTGCAAAAACGCCAGCAAAAAACCAATGCCAAATCCCTCAAAAATTGCCGCTAGCATTGGAAATAGTAACGCTAAAGCCACAATCTGAGGGAAGAATCGAAGCTCCCGTAAAATCAGGCGATTGTCCTGCCAAAAGCGGGTTGCCTTGAGCAACGGACGTATAAAAGTTGGTAACTTGAACCCCATGAATTTTCCTGGTTTCCTAATCTAAGGTGAGTACTCTCGTTTTTCGCCTTCTCATACTGACTCAATGCCTAGCTACCGAGTTGCGACATCTTAATAGATGCTTTGCAACCTGCCTAAGCAACAGATTGCTTGGCTTCCTTAATAAGCGCCAAACCCAGATAGCACTTTGGGAATCGTCATCAGCAAAAACTTAAAGTCTTGTCGAATCGACCAGCTATTGAGATAGGTTAAATCGCCGCAGTTGACGATATTCAGATCGATCAACGTCGATCGCCCCTGCACTTGCCATGCACCCGTGATTCCAGGCAGCGCATTTAACCGCAGCCGTAGGTCTGGACTAATTCGCACGGCATCATACAATGCCCAAGGACGCGGACCCACTAAACTCATCTCTCCCCGTAATACATTGAATAGCTGGGGCAGTTCATCCAGGCTATATTTCCGCATCCAATAACCCAGCGGTGTCACCCGTGGATCATGCTTCAGCTTGTGCAATCCTGTCTGAGTCCCCATTACTTGATGATGAAGATGTTCTGCACCCACAGCCATTGTTCGGAATTTGATGATCTTAAACAGTTTTCCTCGTTCACCCACACGCCACTGCTCAAAGAAAATCGGTCCCGGAGAGAAGACGGAAATCAACGCGGCTAAACATAGCATTAGCGGGCTGAGTAGTAGTAGCAAAATCGCTGCTGCCAGCCAATCAACGATTCGTTTAAGCTGCCAATTCCAGGGACGCAGCTTTTGGGGCATGTTGGGAGTTGAGGATAACCGTAGATAAGCGGGTTTCTTTGCCTGGTGGCAAGCAGTTGCCCAGGACTCTAAACCGATTTCACCCATTGCCAGATCGAGCTTGACTAAGGCGACGGGAGATCGCTGTAAACAGTTCGTCAACCATTGTTGATCCTGTGGTGAAGGTAATAGGGGTGGCGTTTCATCAGCACAGTCAACAACCAACTTTCGCTGTCTCCATCTCAATGTGCAAGCCGCTGCACAAGAGTCAATCGGCTGAATCGAATAGTTTGCCTGTGAGTGTTGGGAAAGGTGAATCATGAGTACTAGGGGACTAAAAGTCATAAACTACATGGACCGTTTGCCTAAAACAGTATTAGTCTGAAGTAGACTAACTACTGCTGGTAGTGCCTATCGTTGCGAGTTTGATGCGATGCGCCATTTGCTACCACTCCAATCACATTTAATTTGTTCAACATTTGAGTCGTTTGAGCTAACTCTGAGCGCGTGACTCGCTCGATGCGCCCCACAATGATTACGCCATTGCAGCAGGCTCCTACCAGCATGGAATCCACCATGCCCAGTACGGGAGGCGCATCCAGCAGAACCAGATCGTAATTCTGTTCAAAGGTTTCCATCACCTGTCGCATTCGCTCTGAACTTAAAAGCTTAGCGGGATCGGTGGGCGTGGGTCCGGCAGTCACCACTGAAATATTGCTTCGCAGGTTGGAATCTTGAGTATCCACTTGCTGAGGAATCGGAGTATCGCTGGCTAGCAGGGTAGAAAGTCCGCGATCGTTGGGCAAGTTGAGTAGTTTGTGCAAGCTAGGGCGACGCAAATCGGCATCAATCAGCAACACTCGTTGATGTAATCGGGCGGCGCTAATTGCCAAGCCTAAGATGATCGTAGACTTCCCTTCTCCCGCTAAAGCAGAGGTGATAACCAGAGACTTAAAGGGCTGATCCCGGCTGAGTAGCTGAATGTTTTGATAGAGCAAATCGAGCGATTCTCGAAAGGGCTGCCACTGAATAACGCGATCGATGCCGGGTGAGAGCGATCGCGTTTTGCTAAACGGCAAACTCAGTAATGGCGCATCATCACCTATTGCTTCAATCGTCAACTCTGGAACCATGCCTAAGAGTGGCAGTGGAACTTGCTTTTGCAAATCATCTGAACTATGAACCGCATCATCTGCTGACTCACGAGCAAACGCCGCCGCACCACCCAACATTAACCCTGCCACGGCTCCTACCATCAGGTTTCGGAGCAGGCTCGGTCCTGTTTTTGCACCCAGTTGTGGATTTTCTACCACTTGCCAATCAAATCCACCCCGTGCAATTTCTAAACCAATATCTTGTTGCGCCTTAAGCAACTGTTTTAGGGTTTCTTGAGATAACTGCACCTCTGGCTGCAACCGTCCGTACTCGGCTAATAGCTGTGGAAACCGCACTAATTGCGATCGCAACTGCTGCTGAATGGTATTTAAACTACGCTCTCGTGCTTGCGCCGCTTGAAGATTGACTTGAGAGTCTATCAGTTGACCCACTAAGGTTTGATCCAAACTGCCAAATTGCCCTTGTGATAGTAGCTGCTCTGCCGTACTGTTACTAATTGCAGAACTCGATCCTAACACTCTGCGAATTTCAGTTTGTAGTAATTCTAACTGCCTCTGCCGTTGATTTTTTAATTGCTGTACAAAGGGAGTTTGATCTTTAAACCGAAGTCGCTGCTGCTCTAGCAATAATTCAGTTTTTTGAATCTCATTTAGTAAGTTTTGATAGCGGGTAGATTGACTTAATCGAGACAGAGCGATCGCATCTTGAGGAGGCAACGCCAACTGTTGCTGCAAACTTACAAAACGGCTGCGTAAATCTCGAATCTGAACCTGATTGGTTTGTTGTTCTTGCTGAATGCGATATAACGCCTCTGTTTGAACTTTTGCTTGTAGATCTGGATCAATCAATTCCTGGTTTTGGCGAAACTGCTTCAATGCAGACTCAGCCTGTTGCATTTTATTTTTTATTTGAGGGAGTTGCTCATTAACAAAAGCAAGTCCTTTGTCAAGTCGTTTCTTTTGCTGCTCTAAGTTGTAATTCAAATAAACTTTTTTTAAAGCTTCTAAAACTTTTTGAGTTTCAACTGGATCATTGCCAGTATGAACAATTTGAAAAATCTTAGTTGCAACATTTTCTTTGCCCGTTCTTTGCGTAATTTGAATAATACCGATAGTTCCCTTAAAGCCAGCAACACTGTTGGGATCATCCGGATTGATGTCAGGATAATCCGATTGCAATAAAACCATCGCTTGGCGCAGCAATTCCGAACTTTGCATCAGATTGATCTGAGTTCCGGTATCAGCCTGAACGTTGGCATCAGAAAATTCATTCTCTAAGCCATTATTTCCGTTGGTTCCGTTTTGCTTGCCTTGATAGTTGGATTCAATTAGCAACTGCATACTACTGACATAGGTTGGCGCTTGGCGCATTGTTTGCAACGCGGCAACCCCGATCGCAGCAACCAGCATTCCTAGCACCCAAAAGCGACGACGCAGCAAAATTGCAAATATCTGCCCATACCCCGCTTCGGACTCGATCGCTGGATTGAAACTGGTCTGAGTTGCCTGCATAATTTCACCCCAATGAAGTGCTAAAGATATAAACGCTTAAACGGTCTGATATGACTGCTCTAAAACGCGATCGATCTTGCCAAAAAATGCAGCTTCCGAAAATTGGCTAACTGCATGATCGCGAATGTGTTGATAGTTCCAGGAAATGTCGCGTGCCTCCAGCAAGGCTGATTGCAGCGCTTCGGGAGTTTGCCGTTTGAAAAACGTGCCAGTTTCACCCGGAATTTGCGTATCCAACACCCCACCCGCCCCATAAGCAACCACCGGGGTTCCGCTGGCATTCGCTTCCACCGGAACCAGCCCATAGTCTTCCAGGGCAGCAACGATCACCGATTTCGCCTGTGACATCAATGTGGTCCGTTCTGCATCGCTCACCTGACCCACAAACTGAATGTTGCCCAATGCCTGAGCTTGCAGCCGTTCTTTTTCAGGACCATGCCCCATGATGATTAAATTCCAGCCCAGCCAGTTAAAGGCTTCAACAATCACATCCAAGCGTTTGTAGCTCAGCATTCGAGCAGACACTAGATAAAAATTATCCTTGTTGTCTGAAAATGTGAACTGATTGACATCAATGGGATAGTTCACCACGATCGCTTCTTTGCCATAAACCTCGCGAATACGTTTCGCAACAGTGCTGGAGTTGGCAATATACAAGTCAGGCTCTTGAGAATACTTCAGGTCATACTGCCGCATGACTTGAAATATTTTTTCGATGAATGGGTAGAGATTTTGATAGCCGCTAAATTTGCGCAAATAGGTTTGCGTATCCCACAAAAAGCGGGTGACGTTATGGCAAAAACAGATGTGCTTAGCATCAGGGCGCTTTCGCACCGATTTTGCAAAACTGGTACTGCTGCTAATGATCAAGTCATAGTCTTGCAAATCGAGGGCACGAAACGCGGGGTAATAGAAAGGAGCCATCAGCCGAAAGTTTTTTGCGGCTCCTGGGATATGTTGCAACATCGTGGTGTGAACGATGCGATCGCCCAAATCGATCGTGCGTTCAGGATCGTATAACGAGGTATAGATATCTGCATCAGGAAAGCGTTTACAGAGCAGTTCAAAAACGCGCTCTGCGCCTCCTCGTTGCGTTAAATAGTCGTGAACTAATGCAATTTTCATCATTACTAACCAGCTTGTTTTTCAGATAGTATCTGTGAGTGTTGTCAAGCAGTTTTGCTTTCAATACTCTCTGTATACTCTGTTGCTTGAATATAGAAAGATAGCAACAAAATAAGGGCTGGTAGTTGACCTGATTGTTCTTGATGTTAACTAATTAACAAAGGTAAAGTGCGGTTTGTTTCACACTTCATTAAGTCTTTACTTTCAGGGTTATTTCATTCTAGATTTAAGCAACAAATTTAGGTGTTTTTAGACGTCGTGAGATAGAAGACTTGAAACCTAAAATGACGCATTCTCGTAAATACATAAAATGTCAGATTTTAGAATGAAACAGCCCTGCTTTACTTTTCTGATGAAATAGAACTATTGACTGACTGATTTCTATGAGTTTGGCAAACTTTTAATCATAAAAAATCTGCCTTGTGGCTATTTTTTATCTGTCTACCTTTTTGCTTTCTATTAAAAGCCACCAAAAATTCTCAGAACCCCTAATATTCCTGTAAAGGGTCCTAAGAAAGCACTTGTAGAATCAAGAAAAGTTGCAAATCCTGTTTTTTTGACAATAATAATGTCATTGTTTCGCAAAGCTGGATTATTGTTTCCATCGACTCCTCTCGTTAAATCAATTGAAATATCTCGCTTACTAACGGTGCCGTTTGGATTGACTCGAATCAGACTAACATTACTCATTTTTGCCTTCCGATTAAATCCACCTGCTGTTAAAATTGCTTGGTTTAAAGGCGTATTGGGTTGAATAGAAACCGCGCCGGGTCGTTCAACTTCTCCTACCACATTGACGCTGATTCTTTCAGGCGAAAAACTGGCTGTGGCAAGTTCAGAAATTTCGCGATCACTCACCGAAATTGCCTGCGGAATTGTGACTGTATCTCCATCTTGTAACGGTAAATCTTGCAGAGCATCTCCCGCTTTCAACAACTTCCACAAATCCAATTTCACTAATTGAGGCGTGCCTGATCGGGTGAATCGTTTCACCTCAATATTGCGAATATCTGCCAGTTGCGTAATGCCGCCTGCCACTTGAATCGCACGAGTAATACTGGGCACTTGCAGCAAGTTGGGATTAATGAGTTGCGCTCCCTGGGCAACGTTGCCTTCCAACAGGGTATAAGGACCGGGGCGATTCACTTCCCCCACCACCGTAATTTTGAGGGGACGGCTGTTCCGAGTCGCAAAATTAGCCGACGCTAGCTGTCGGGCTTCGTCCAAATTAACGGTTGCCGTTGCCGGAATGAGGATGCTGTCCCCATCTTGCAGGCGCAAGTCTTGTCGCAAATCTCCAGCCTGCAATAGTTGCCAGAGATCCACCGTCACCACTTGATCGCCACTGCTCCCAACCGGGCGCACCCGCCGCACTTGCACCTGGCGCAGATCAGCGACCTGAGTAACGCCTTCAGCAAGCTGCACCAAGCGAGTCATAGTGGGGATGGTTCCGTCCGTCGATGTGGCAGCAGTCACTGTATAAGAGCCGGGACGATTCACTTCTCCCGCGATCGCCACCCGAATCGGACGCGCCGCCACTAGATTCACGGTGATCACTGGAATCTGCAAAACAGGCGCATACCGAGCCGCAATCGCACTGGATGCTTGTTTGAGCGTTCTGTTTTGTACGCCTACCGCACCCACCAAGGGCATATTAAGGGTGCCGTTGGGCAACACCGTATATTCACCCGTGATTTCTGGGACGCTAAATACATCAATCTTGACGCGATCGCCGGCTCCCAACAAATAACCGTCGCCTTCGGGTAGCGTTAAGGAATTTGTTGTGGACTGTACTTTTGCCGTGCGCTGAGGAACTTGGGCGATCGCGGGTTCTACAATTCCCGGCAGGATCAGTGCCCACACGGTGAGGCACCCCAGCAGCACTGGAAGCCGCCGACCAAAATAGGTCAACCATTGCAGATAAAGCCGAGGCGTAGAGCGGAGGGTGGAGAGATGCATAAATAAAGAGAGGGAGGGCAAGGGCGATCGCAATCAGTTCCAAGACATAGCGTCAAGAGAAATAGCAGAGTAGATCAATCAGCGTTTAACGAGTTCTCTGTATCGTTGAATTTTTAGAGAGTCAAACAGAACATTAACTCCCTAATTTCACGCAGGAGAACACGCTCCCCTATTTGTTCGTCCGTAGTTCCCGCTTCTCCGGAGGGTTTTGTATCAGCTTCTTAAAGTTGCCATCAAGTTTTCGGTGATAAAGCAAAGAAATGCAAAGTTCTGATGAAGATCCTGATTACCAAGTAAACCCGCGAATATCTAAGAGAATAGCCTTGCCTTATTTGTGTTCTTTGTTGGTTGACCCATCCAAGCCTATCCATCCACCCTTACCGCATTCGTTCCAGGAGTTTTCACTGTATGACCAGAGCATGGGACTATCCAGGACGAAAGCATCAGGTGATCAAACCAGCCGCTGCCAATGGTCAAATCGCAACGGGCAAAATGCTGAAACCAATGAAATCTAAAAATGATGAACAGGTGCCTGCTTTAGGCAGCCAAGAAAAAGGCAGCCAAGAACAGCCACCCGTTCCCTACGATGTTCATACAGAAGGTCCGCTCACCTATTTTCAGTTTTATTTAGATGAGGTTGTCCAATCTGCCAATGCGGCTGAGCCATCTGAAAAACGGCAATCAATCTCCAAAACCGTATTGCTGGGTACCGGGTTGGTGGCGGCAACTGTGGTGTCCGGTTTGCTAATTGGAGATGCGCTTAAACCCACTGCCCCTCCAGACACAAAAATACCGCCGCTCAAACCCAAGCAACGGGCAATGGTTTCGTTGCCTCGCCCCACTTCAGCGGCTCCCGAAAAACTAGAAGCTCCGCGATTTGTTCCACCATCCCAAAGGCAATCGCAACCCCAAGTAGTTCCCCAGTCTGTTTCAGCGCCTTATGTTGCCCCACGCCAAAATTCAGTTGATCAGACGACTCCCCAAAGCTTTGCGCCCATGCCCAGTGTGACGCTTACTGCTGTTCCAGAAACATTGACGGTGAGCCGCAGTTTACCTGCCAAACGCACCATTACAGGCGCTCCGGCTCCCGCTGGCATGAAGCCGTTGGTGCGCCCTACCTATCAAGAGTTGCCCGACCTGCAACGTCCGCCCCAATCCCCGCTCAACCCTTTGCCTGCTTCTGCGATTCGTGAAACGCTCCCTACGAAAATCGCGGCTCCAGAGAGCATCAATGGGCAATCTGCCACAGCACCCCCGCCAGTCAACCCGTCTCAACCCTCAGTACCCCCAGCAAATCCTGCATTCCCTATCCAACCCAGCGCTGAATCTGCCCCGGCAACTCCTCCCCAGGCAGAGAGTGAGCTAACTGCACCCAACCCATCCGTGACTAACCCTACGAATCCCGCAACCGAGCCACCTCCGTTGAATTCGACCCCTAACGCGATCGAGTCAAAGGTGCCCAATAGCTCGGTCAAAAGCGTGAGTTTGACTGAGGATCGATCTGCGATCGCGTCTTTACCCGCACCTTCTGCTCAACTAGTGGGTTCACCGAGTCGCCTGCAAGATTTTGTCACCCTGGCGCGATCGGCATCCGTGGCGAAACCAAGAACGTTTATGCCCTTGACTCAACAAGCCGCCACAGAAGCAGGGCAATATCAACAGCTTGAACAATTTACCATTCGTCAGGTCGCGTCCCAGGATTACCAAAAAGAGTGGGCTGCAAGTAGCAAAAGCGCTGACCGTTTCGGCTATCCTGCCTATGGGTTTATTGATTACCAGCGTCAGGTAATTGTCGTTTTAAGCGAACAGCCCCAGGTAAACCCAGTTCAATCCCAAAAAGCCACTCTGCCAACCTCATAGCGATCGCTGCCAAAACTGGAGGATGCCCTTAAGAATCGCGATCGCTTGTTGAGGTTGCACGATACCAACGCGCACAGCATGAAACACAATTCGGCTGAGTCGATACCACAAGACTTGTGGTCTGGTATGCCGTTCTAGTGCTAGCAAATAGCTAAAAGTACTGTGTTGCAGTGTTGATGAAGGATTGCGACTGGTAATTGAAGATGGATAATGGATAACCTGGATAGGTGTGATCACGACTGAATGACCTTCTTGGGCATAGCGCCGACAAAAATCGAAGTCCTCATAATACAGAAAATAGGCTGGATCAAACTGGGGGCAGGGGTCAAAGTTTTGCAAGTTGAGCAGCAAACTACATCCAGTCACCCAGCTTGTGGCAACATAATCAGTGTTTGGATGGATAGATATCTCAGTACAGGCAACAATTTTTCCGGTTTCGGGGACAAACTCACCGCCTGCAAACCAAATTTTTCCTGATGGCTCGGAGATGATCGTGCCGATGATCGACAGTGTTGGATGAGTTCTACAAAACTGGATGGCTTGGTTGAGGGCGTTTTCGGGTAGCGTGGTATCGGGATTAATCAACCACACGGTTGCAGCGCGATCGCGCTCATATACCCAGTTCAAGCCGAGATTACACCCACCGCCAAAGCCCAAATTTTCCCCAGCTTCTAAAATCAGCACGCGATCGCCTGCCAATTTTGAGCAATCTTCCGCTGGGGAATTGTTGACAATAATCAACTGATATTCGATATCCACTCCAATCTGACTCTGTATAGATGCCAGCAACTGGGCGATCAACGCCGTTGAGTAATAGTTAACCGTGATCAGATAAATCACACCCCGTGCAGCTTTTGTTTCAAGTAGATATCCTTCATATGCCGCTTAACCGTATTCATAGAAACGAAGAGTTCCGTGGCAATGTCGCGATAGGTAGACCCTAAGCGGTGGAGCCGCCACACCTCAGCTTGTCGAGGTGTTAGTTTATATTGATGAATCTCGGCGATCGCCTGATTCCGCGACGTTTGGTTGCAGTCTTCCAATGTGACTAATAAATGGGGGCTGTGGGTGTCCTCTAACCGAAACCATCGGATTCGCACTCGATACCGAACAGCCAATTCTACGGTAATTTCCGCTTCAAATGTCGTCGGTTGTGCAATCGTTGCTTGCCCATCTAGCGTTTGGTGATTGCCAATGAACCTCTGACAAATGCGCCACAGGTTTTGAGGCATGGGTTTTCCCGTCGGTAGCCCAATATTCAACTGCTGACACATGCGATGGGCACTATAGTTTCCATACAGCCATTCACCACGGGTTGTGACAATCAGCACACCATCCATCAGGTTTTCCACAATGTCCTGAAGGACGGTGCAGTCTGGTTTGGGCGATCGCGTTTCAACACATTGTGCTACTGGGGAGTTCATTGCTATCATCTTTCTTTTTCAGGGACTATGACTCTATACGGCTGTTCCTGGGAAACTATGCAGCGGCAACCCCCAAGTCAATTAAAGGTGCGAATAGAGAGGCTTGGCGAAAAGATGGCTTTGAGCGGGGAGGTTCAACGAGTACCCCGCTCGGTCCTCTTTAACGCTTTTTCTACGTCCTTTTCCAAAGCGGGCGGCATCGGGGTAGGCAATGGCTTGATAGAATAGACTTTGCGTGAAGACGATCCTTTTTTAGAGAACACCCATCATGGCGCAAACCATTGCCGCACTCGATATTCCTAGTTTAGAAGCCGAACTTGCCAGCCAAAGCCCCCAGAAAATCCTAGAGCGATCGCTGAGCCTGTTTGACACTATTGCAATTTCCTTCAGCGGGGCGGAAGATGTGGTGCTAATTGACATGGCGCACCGATTGAATAAAGCAGTCAAAGTTTTTAGCCTGGATACAGGTCGGCTTCATCCTGAAACCTATCAGTTCATCGATCGCGTTAGAAAGCACTACGGCATTGCGATCGACATCCTGTTTCCCGATGCAGCCCAAGTGGAAGAGATGGTCACTGCCAAGGGTCTTTTCAGTTTCTACGAAGATGGGCACAATGAATGCTGCGGCATTCGCAAAGTTGCTCCACTGCGCCGCAAGCTTTCCACCCTAGATGCTTGGATTACGGGACAACGGCAAGATCAAAATCCTGCGACCCGTGGCAAGGTGCCTGTGGTGCAAGCAGATACGGCATTTTCAGCAGGAGATCGCTCCTTGGTCAAGTTCAACCCGCTTTCCAACTGGACTTCTGCCGATGTCTGGATGTATATCCGTTCCTACGAAGTTCCTTACAACGCTCTGCACGATCGCGGGTTTGTCAGCATTGGCTGTGAACCTTGCACAAAAGCCATTTTGCCGAACCAGCATGAGCGGGAAGGACGCTGGTGGTGGGAAGATGCGACGAAGAAAGAATGCGGCTTACACGCGATCAATCAGCCTCAATGAGGTTCGGAGTGTAAGGTACGGGGTGCAGAGTGCAAAGTACGGGGTGCAAAGTTCCAGCGTTGATTTCCGCAAAACTCAAATGATCACCCACGGAAAAACTTCAAACTCCAAACTCCGAACTCCAAACTCCGAACTCCGAACCCCGAACTCTCAACTCCGTTTTCCCTTACACAGCCTCATTTAAACGGTGTGGAGTATACTCATCGAGTAATTAAAGCGCAGCGTTTTTTACCCATGAGCCTAACCACACCCACCGATTTGCTAGAACGCCTCAACTGGCGCTATGCCACCAAAAAATTTGATGCTACTAAGACGATTCCGACCGATGTTTGGGCAGCTTTAGAAGAATCCCTAGTTCTCACTCCCTCCTCCTATGGGCTGCAACCCTGGAAATTTTTGGTTGTCACTAATTCAGACCTGAAAGCTCGACTCCAGCCCTTGTCTTGGAACCAGGCACAAGTGGGCGACTGTTCCCATTTTGTGGTGTTCACCATCAAAAAGAATCTCACTCCTGAGCATGTCGATCACTTTGTCGCCCGCACGGCTGAGGTGAGACATGCTGAGCCAGATTCCTTAGCAGGCTATCGAAAAGTGATGGTGAGTGATGTGGTGTATGGTCAACGCAGCCTTACCGTCAACGAATGGGCAACTCGACAAACCTATATTGCTTTGGGCAATTTTATGACCTGTGCGGCGTTGCTAGGTGTGGATACTTGCCCAATGGAAGGAATTGAACCTGCGAATTATGACACGGTATTAGAACTTCCCGAAAAAGGCTATGCAACGGTTGTTGCGTGTGCCGCAGGCTATCGATCCGAAGATGACAAGTATGCCACCCTAGCAAAGGTGCGATTTGCAAAATCTGAGGTAATTGAAACGCTGTAGAGAACAAACCTGAACGCGATCGCGCCTTTTCGGTAGCGAACGATTCACAATGGCGCGATCGCGATGAGCAAGCAGTTGTACCCAATTAAATACACCCTATAGTCTTGATCGGACTATGATTTGAATCAAACGCTACAGCCAAAAGTATTTACGATGAAGCGAGAGGAAGCCCTATGAGAGTTCCCAGCCCTGTAGTCGCATCCGAGCAAAAAGCGACTCAACAACTCTCCACTGTGCGGCGGTTTTTGCGATACTTCCAGCCCTACCGCAAAGAAATTCCGATCGCCCTTGCCCTAATTTTGATGGGTGCTGCCACTCAAGCGGTGGGTCCCTTCTTCCTCGGTTGGTCGCTCGATCATCTCATTGCCCAAGGAAATCTGCGAGGCTTGTTGCTGCTGTTGAGTGGATTGGCACTGATTTATCTGATCGGTATTGTTGCCATTCGGGGGCAGATTTTGCGCGTCGGTTGGATTATGCAGCGCTTGCTTGCCCAACTGCGGCAGGATATTTTTGCCAAAATTCAAAGTTTGCCCCTCAGCTTTTTCGATCGCAGTGAAGCCGGTGACCTAATGAGCCGCTTGCTAAACGATGTCAGTACCGTCAACCAGGCATTTGGTCAAACCGTGGCGCAGATGCTAGGCAACCTGTTTAGCTTAATTGGCATCGTCATTGCCATGCTAGCGATTAACCTCCAGCTTGGCTTGATCAGCAACTTAGCCGTGCCGCTGATGATTTTTACTACGGGATTGTTTGCGCGGTGGGCACGAGCCAGATTTCGCGTCACCCGCCAAACCATCGGCGACCTTTCTGCCCGGTTAGAAGAAGACATTGGTAGCGTCAAAGAAGCTCAGGCATTCAATCGGGTTGATCTGAATATTGAAGAGTTCAGCCTGTTGAATGCTGCCAATCGGGATGCCAACGTGCAGGCAGTCGCGATCACGGCTGCTTTCCTACCCTCAATCGACTTTCTTAATAGTCTGGCAACCGCTGGAGTGCTTGCCTATGGCGGCTATCTTGCGGTGACAGGTGCCGCCACGGTGGGCGTGGTCACGGCTTTTTTGCTGTATGTACAGCAGTTTTTTCGCCCAATTCAAATTCTCAGCCAATTTTATACCCAGGCTCAATCTGCCTTTGCCGGATTAGAGCGGATCTTTTTGCTGCTAGATGAACCGTCCCAGCTTACAGATGCAGCGGATGCAACAGAAATGCCAACCCTGCGGGGCGAGGTGAAGTTTGAGTCGGTCACTTTTGGCTATTCCGCCGATCAGTTGGTGTTGAAGGGAGTCAGCCTACACGCCAAACCGGGAGAAATGATTGCCTTAGTGGGGGCAACGGGAGCAGGCAAAAGCACGATCATCAATTTGATTCCGCGCTTCTATGATGTCTCTGGTGGCAAAGTAACGATCGATGATGTTGATGTTCGCACAGTCACTCAAACGAGCTTGCGCCGACAAATTGGCATCGTGCTGCAAGATAATCTGCTGTTTAGCGGCACGGTGGCTGAAAATATTGCTTTTGGTCAACCTCAGGCAACTCAAGCGGCGATCGAAGCAGCGGCTCAGGCGGCAAATGTACATGAGTTCATTACCTCGTTATCGCACGGCTACACGACTCAGCTAGGCGAACGGGGCGCACCGTTGAGCCAAGGGCAGCGTCAACTCATCAGCATTGCCCGTGCAGTGTTGATCGATCCACGCATTCTGATTTTGGATGAGGCGACCAGCAGCATTGATACTCGCACAGAAGCGTTGGTGCAGGCTGCGATCGCCCGTCTATTAGAAAATCGCACCAGTTTTGTGATCGCCCATCGCCTCAGTACCGTCATTCAAGCCGATCAAGTCTTGGTGATTCAGCAGGGACAAATCGTAGAACGGGGCACCCACAGTGAACTCATCGCTCAACAAGGCGTTTATGCGAATCTCTACGCCCTCCAGCTAGGCAAAACAGAGGAATCAATGATTAGTATGTAGCCATCACTCAAGGTGTAGGCGATATGAGGCGATCGCACTGAAATACACTGAAATTTTCGGCAGAGCATCCTAAAAGTGGATTTTATACAGAAAATTTTGGGGTTAATAACTCCAGTAGGTGAATTACCCCGAAAATTTCGGGGATAAACGCCAAAATAGGAAGTTATACGGAAATTTTCAGTATATTAAGTTGTTATGCCGCAAGTTCTCGGTAGGGACAGTTTAAAAGAATCATTTGCATTTGTTAGTGTTTACAGTTCGGTTCCCTTAAACTCGTAGGTGAGACAGTAGTTTGAGCTTATCTGTAGGGCGATCGTTGCAACTTGCAAGTCAGAGCAAGGGGCAGGTAAGGAGGTGAAATGAGTGTTCCAGCATTAAACTCGGCTGTCCCAATCTTAGCTTCACTCGATATCACTAAGACTATTCAGTCGTCCCTGAAAAACCTAGTGAACCCCTTCAGAGCAGGGCTTTTAGCCCCAAAAGAGTGGTTAGAAATCGCAAGAAACCGTGCAAACCCTTGCAAATTCTGGGAGAATCCCTAAATTTGAAGGAGGCTCAAACCCCTATTTTCTGGGGCTACTCAAATTCGAGTCTGCCGAAATTGGTCACTGAAACTCTTCTGCTATGCCAGTTGATGCTCAGGCACCCCAAAATTGAGGGAGTTCTTCAGGTTTGACTATTCAATTTTATTGCTCTGTGTTTGGCTTCGCCAGAATTTATGAAGAGCCAGCAGTCTACGGCATCGTTCAGCGTGATGCGGTACAGATTCATTTTTGGGCATGTTCTGAAAAACACATTGCTGAAAACACTGCATGTCGTGTCAATGTTAAAGGAATTGATGCGCTGTACGCTGAATTCCAATCCAAGGGGGTGATTCATCCCAACGCACCGTTACAGGAAAAGCCTTGGGGAGCCATTGAATTTGGTGTTGTAGATGAAGATGGCAATCTCATCACGTTTTTTGAGAAGACTCAGCAAGATTAGCGTTCATTCAAGGTGTTGTTTGAAGTGTGCCCCTCGGTCGATTGCAGCGGCATAACAATATGCCCTGAGTCCGACGAAGTCAAGAGGATTGATTTTAAATTGATGTTTTAGTCTCTTTTTTTAGATTTTCTTCTTGGTCTTCTTCATGAATAAAATTCCAGCCCAAATGGTTTCAGAATTGAGATTAATTCTTAGGAATCTAGAAATAATAAACTGGACAATTATGAAGCTACTTGAGGTAAGAT
>QBMH01000060.1 GCA_003249025.1 Leptolyngbya sp.
TTGCCGCTTGTTTGATTGTCGGTCGTAAGCTCCTAACATTTTCCGGATAGGCTCTAAGTTGAGCGGCGATAGAGAAACCCTCAAGTGCTATATAAAATTCCATTCGCCGCTCCAACGTCTTTATGGGTAGCTTGTTTAGTCGTTCAGCCTTACCAACAAGCTGGATATTATCCACCTGAAAGTTGCTCTTCCCTCATCCAGAGGAGCGCCAGATTAGTTCTATTGATGAGAAAACAACTCTTCGTAGTTGAACGAACTGCCATGGGTACAGCCCGCCTCATCTCAATTTATTGGGTTTCAAGCTCATTTACCCAGTGTTTACTTGTCAACACATTCACCGCAAGCGCTATCTGGCGGGGTGTGAATTTTCGCTTTCGGTCATTCCAGGCATATGTGTGTCGGATAACTTCATCAATGGTGTTACTGGATTCATTTTTCAGAATCCAGTGAACTGTAGACAACAGTTCCAGACCAAAAGCGGACTCAAATCCGTCAACTAACGACGCTACTTTATCGAAGCGAGCACGAGTTTCTGAACAATCTTGCAGGAAGACGCTAGCCTCTTTTACTGCCCCTGGCACCAATTGGAGTGGCTTGTCTGGTGAATCACCACCGTCCGCATAACCAGAAACAAGATGTCCTTCGATAGCATTGAGCACATGGCGCAGGTTTTCGGCATACGGGCCGTAATGAGCTTTCTGATACTTCAGCCGCAGCGGCTCGCCCGCTTCCTGCATAAAATACATCAGCTTATGGACTTCTAACAGGGTTACGGAGGGATCAAGCAGTCCGCTGAGGTAACGGCTCATTAGTTCTACTAGTGCAGCCCGCCCAGGAGTCATCTTTGGTACCTTACGGTTGTGCACCATCGTTTCAGTAGCAGGCGCACCATGCGGTTCGTAAATCACAATGCGAACATCTGTGAGTGGTTGTAACGCTGCCTCAATGCGAGACTTCACTTCTGACCAGTCGAGTCCGCCCAACCCACTACCTAAAGGTGGAATAGCAATAGACCGAATTTTGTAATGAGCTATTGTCTCCACAAGAGCCTGAAGGCCTGAGTCGATATCTTGTATCCGGCTTGCGCCGCGCCAGTGGCGTTTAGTAGGGAAATTAATGATGTAATGGGGATAGGTAAGCTGTCCCGTCTCGAATACAAACATCCGCCCAGGCTGCACCTCTTCGTTCTTACAAGCAGTGGCGTAGGCTTCAAAGTTGTGTGGAAATGATTTCTTGAACTGAAGGGCGATACCACGCCCCATGACACCAACACAGTTTACGGTATTGACTAGGGCCTCGACATCGGCGCGCAAAATGTCACCTTGCTTATATTCGATCATTTTTGTGCCTCCCGATTAGTAGTACCAGTCTGTCTTGATTTCGACCTGGGGACGATGATCACCTACTGGCAGGACGTTGGCTACCTTTTTATAGATTACCTCCGAGTGGACACCGATGCGTTCGATTAAATGCCAAGGAAAGCAGTATTCGAGTAGAAATTCTGCCTGTTTGCCTTCTTTGATCGATGATGAAATGTCGTTGCCACTCCATCGGTTAGTCCACACTGCTTGCCAGTTAATTTCAGATAACTGTGCCAGATCGCAGCGATCCTCAAAATAATAGGCCCCTGCATTAGATAGAGTAAAAGCCCAACGTCTATTATGTCGCTCTGCCCAGTCAACACAATTGTGCAAATCGGCTTGCAGGTGCACAATTGGCTCCTGCCCACCGCGATAGGTCAGATTAGGGTCATTACCACGATAAATTAGGTAGAGCATAATTGAGCGTGGACAAAAATAAAACGGTACGCAATCGCCCACACTAAGATCTGGATAACTAGTCAAGGTAAGCTCGTTAAGTCGTCGCTGCTTTATACGATTCATGCCAATAGTAGTGCCCGCTGGTGTCCGCCTCACAACTTCTGCATCACACCATATATAGCCATCAGCAATGATCGACGGCAGCCGGTCTAAATGCACAATGTGGTAGATTTTCGGCTGCGTGGGCACTATCATTTAGCTAACTCCTTTTAGACTCTACATCTCCCTCCGGGTATTGTGTCTCCATCAACGTAAGCAGCTTTCCTTTACCGCCCGTATAGTTGTTTGGGGCAATGCAGAGACATACTCATTACTGATATGTTGTAGAGCCAAATGATCGCCAGACGCATAACTATTGGCTATACGGAAACTTTCCGCATAACACCCCAACGGATGATTAGCCAGACGATTTCCGCATAACACTCCAATTGAAGAGATAGGCAGAATCATTCTGCATCACACACTGTTTTGGGTGAATTGATAGAACTATTCTGTCTACTGAAAACCCGCTAAGCGATCGCACCCTCCTAATTCACTTTTCCTTTCCCACCCGCCAAGCACTCTCAGCCCCATTCCTGCCCCCCTGGTAAACACAAACCCATAGCGGCAAAACTCAGCCCCGTGTAACGACTTCGGGGTATGGCAACGATTTGTGTAAAAAAGGGCCATTTGATGAGTTTCGACCTGTTTTAATGCCTCAAACCCTGATTCTTTCGTTTCTATCTTCCCAATTTTAGTCTCAAAGGGCCGTTGCTGAAAAGACTGCTGTGTAAGCATTTCAAATCAAATGGCCCCAAAATGTACGAATCGTTGCCATACCCCATAAACGGGCGGCACAATTGGAGCTTTGGCAGCAGTATGGACAGGAGGGGAGGCAGGTTACTCATCCTTCTCCGGCTCATGTGGACAAGATGCGGCACTGGTTGGAGTCGGGGGATGCCATTCTGGTGGCAGAAGCGGAGATGTTTTTTGGTTTGATGCAGGAGACCTCAAAGGGGTCTGAGTAGGACCAGCGGGCGCATTTCCAGTGAAGGCAAAACGGAAACGAGCAATCTACGGCAGCTTAAAGCCGAAAACGGCATTTGGGGTTGAACCAAAACCGTCAAGGGGTCGAGCCGACATACGGCCAAAAAAGTGCAACATGAGGCTGCAACTCTTTCCCTGTAGGGGTTTCAGGAAATAGATGATTTAAGCTGTACTGCTGAAACCCTTGAGTAGTAAAGGCTTGGACTACTTTTGGACATTGTACTAATCAAAAATCAGTCGTACATAGCCTCTTTTGATGTGGTTTCAACGGCTGAAAGCCCCATTCTCTCGTAGCACTTCTGCTACTCCCACAGAAGTGCTGCTGCTGAGCCTCGCTTCAATAGATTCTCTGAAACTCAATCCAAATAAGGCTTTCCAGCCCATCTTGCACTTTTTTGGTCGTATGTCGGCTCAACCCCCAGTTATCTTCAGCAGTCATCTAACAACCGCTATTTCCGGAACAACTACAGGATTTGAGGTCTGAGGTGCAGTGGAACGGAAAACCGGGTTAAGTGGACACTTTGCATAGCCAAATGAATTTCGGTCAGCGGCAGGTGTTCAGGGTGTGTGTTGGGACATGGCTTGTCGGAGTGATCGCGGTAGTCCCAGGGCTTGCCATAAATCGGGACGCTCTTGCAGTTCGACTTCTGCCTGAAGCATTTCCTGGGTCAGGCATTCTGCAAGGTAAGCAAGTTGCCGCCAAGTCTGAGCTGGCAAGATCAGGGCAAAAGGAGCCAGGGTGTTGACATCGCCCACTTGCGTATCCCATTTGAAGCCCTGCAACATCATGGCGCGGCGAATGTGAGCCGCAATGTCTGCGTCCAGCGGTGCGGAACATTGCCATTGCGGCACGTTGCAGTCTAAATCAAGGGGCAGATGAGCCATGTGGCAGTTTTAGAAAACAGGCTGTCCCTCAAAATTACCGGGAGGGCTGTAGCGGCAAACCAAAATATCATTACCGCCTGTGGTGGTTTTAGCACAACCGACTTGAGTCGTCGCACCCCAAATCATCTGAGTGTAGTGTCCAACATCATTCCAATCGCCAGTTTTGCTGACGTTCGGAAAAATACCCTGACGAAACTGCTTTTTGTCCGCTCCCCAAGAGTTCACCATGTCATTGCTGCTGAAAGCTCCAGCGGTGCCCAGCCAGAGATTCTCGCCTTCATTATCGAGATCGTCATGCATTAGTGTGTTGCCACCCATTGCTGCCAGATGGTTTGCCCAGGTTTGAGCATCACGAGCCAGAGCCTCAGACCAGGTTAAGAGAGATACACCCACATCTTTCCGATAACCGCAGTGATCAGTCATGGGCTGCGGGCTTCGGAAGCGTCTGCTCTGAATGTGGAGCATTGGAACGGCAAGATTTTGAAGGTGCATCGCTCGAAGGGGCAGAATGTGTCGGAGGTGCCGCTGAGTCGAGAGGCACGATCTCATCTGGAGACTTACCTGGAGTGGCGGCGGCAGCAGGGTGGAATGTTTGAACCGTTGCCAGAGAGTCCGATGTTTTTGGCGCAGGACCCAAAGAGTGCAGGACAGAGGTTAGGGTACAAAGGGTTGCACCGGATGGTGAAGAAATTGGGGGCGATCGCTGGAGTGGAAGATCTCAACCCGCATCGGTTCCGCCATACCTTTGGAACGGAAGTGACCCGACGAGGCGTTGATCCCTTGTTTGGTAAGGAATTGATGGGGATCAAGAGAGATCGAGTGTTTCAGCGGTACACCAAGGGTGTCTTCAAGCAAGCAGCAGCCGAGGCGTACTTGAAGGCAATCGGGGAGGATGAAAACTTGTAGATTGCATAAGATAGCAGTCCGGTTCCAAATTGGAACTTGGCATACCAACTTACTCAATCCAGTTGAGACTAATGTTTGCCCATTTTCTGCCATCCTCTGTTGCCGAGATTCAAGATACAGGGGCGATTACCCTTCTGCAAACCATTCAGCGTCGTACCGTCGAGGTGCCATTTCAGCAGGGGCTAACGGCGCTCTCGACGGCTTATGTTCATTTCGCTCCCCAGTCATCTCCTTGTTTCCCGGATACTCCTCCAATTCTGCTGTTGCATGGGTTCGACAGTTCCCTGTTAGAATTTCGGCGGTTGCTCCCGTTGTTGGCAGGGAGCGGAGACGTGTGGGCGATCGACCTCTTCGGATCAGGGTTCACCGAGCGCCCTACCTCGATCTCAGTTAATCCAGGGTCAATCCGGCAACATCTTCTGAGCATTGTAGAAACTTGGATTGGTGAACCGATTATTCTTGTGGGTGCTTCTTTAGGAGGGGCAGTGGCGATCGATTTCGCTTTGCACCATCCTAACTGGGTGCGATCCCTTGCTTTGATTGATAGCGTTGGCTTTTCTGGCAGCTTTCCAATCGGACAATTTCTGCCACAGGGACTCATTGACCTGGGTGCGGACTGGCTCTATTTCCGTAAGTGGGCTGCCCTGGCGGCGGCTTCAGTTTTACCGATGGTCAATCCGATGCTGATTGATGCTTTGCGTTGCTCATTCCTCCATCAGGAGATGCCTGGGTGGAAGGAGGCGATCGCCTCTTTTACCAGAAGTGGCGGGTATTCGGATTTAAGCGATCGAATTGCTCAAGTCACCCATCCCACGCTGATTCTGTGGGGCAAAGCGGATGATGTGTTAGGAACCGCTGATGCGACTCGGTGGCAGCGAGCGATCTCAGGCAGTCAACTCATTTGGATTGAGGCAGCGGGACATGTGCCCCACTTCGATCAACCCCAAGTCGTTGCAAATCACCTGCTATCCTTCATGCAACATATTAATCGCAATACTCCGGACAGTTTTTGAGACAGAGGCTGAAACCCCCATTCTGCCGTTGGCATTTGACCTCCCTGAGGAGGCTAAAACCGGCATTCTACCGTTAGCGATTTAAAATTGTCCGGACTGTTGTAATCGCTGAAACGATACCTACCAATAAACGTTAACTAAATCCAGGCAGTGGATCGAATTCTTACCCAGTAATTGTCGGCTCGTCCCTGGTCATGAGAATGACCTCCGCGCCCAATGGCTTTAAACTTTGTTCAGCAAAGCACTGAAGGAGAAAAACAATGCCTCATATCAGCATCAAGCTTTATCCCGGCAGGTCGGAACAGCAGAAGGTTCGGTTTGTCGAGCAAATTGTGAAAGATGCTATGTCAATTCTCGAAAGCAGCGAAGACTCGATTTCGGTCGCGATCGAAGAAATCAACCCAGAGGATTGGGTAGAGACAGTCTATAAACCAGAAATCTTGAACAACCCAGAGAAGCTCTACAAAAAGCCAGACTATAACCCACTGGAATAGCAATAGACGGCTTCGACTTCTAATTCAAATTATGCATTGCTATTAGGGGTTGAGCCGCGATACGTGAAATTTTTTATCATATCGGACTCAAACTCATTGCAAACCTGGCTTTCAGCAGTTGCTCAAGAACAAAGCTGTTCATCTTGAATAGTTGCTTGTCACGCAGCTATTCAAGATGAACAGCTATAGTGCGACACGCCACCCGTGTTAAAAAACGCCTTAGGTCTTAGACGATAGTATTTATCTTCTACGTCTTGTGATTGCTCATCATATGGATAGCTAAGGACTTCTTGCAACTCTTTTACTAAAGTATAGTCACCCTGCATGGCTTGTTGGTAGGCAGGGGCAATCAACCACTCTCGCCATGTGTATTTTGGGTTCGTCTGTTTCATCTTTGTTGATATCTCAGCCAAATTGCCGTCGTTAATGACGAGGTCGCGCCAGCTTTTTAGCCAAGATTTCCATTGTTCATCGAGTTGTGGTGAAGTTTTAACGTAGAAGCTTTTTTTCAATGCTGAGATATCATCTGGTATATGGGATAACTCGCGGAAGAAAATGGTGTAATCTACCTCTGAGTCAGTCATTAACTGCATTAATTTTTCAAATAGCTTTGGGTGATATTCAGTCAAGCCAAGTTTGTCCGCCCACATTTTTTGGATTTGTTTTTGCATGTCTTCTGAAAAGCCGCGGCCTACTTGGTCGAACTGTTCTAACGCTTCAGCATCTTCTGTAAGTAGCAGTCTCACTGCTTTCCAAAACATGTAATAATTTGCTTCTGCTGCAATGGGCTGATTGAAGAATGAAAAGTGCTCGCCGCCACCAGTCCAAGGTTGAAACCAAGGGTCAAATTTTTCACAAAATCCAAAGGGTCCATAGTCTAGGGTAAAGCCTCCAACAGCGCAGTTGTCACTGTTAAAATTACCCTGGCAATAACCAACACGTAGCCAATTAGCCACCAGGGAAGTGAGACGCTGGCGAAATAGCTTAGCCAACTCAACTAATTGATCGGCAAAACCAAGGCTTTGATTAATGTCGCTTTTGTACTCTCGCTCAATTAAGTGCGACACTATCATGCCCAACTCTTCTAATGCTTTTGGATGAGCATTGCTGCGAGTGCGGCGGGCAAATAACTCTAGCTGACCAACGCGCAAAAAGGAGGGTGCAACGCGAGTTGAAATGGCCACAGGATTGTCCACCAAAACATCAGGGTCAATAGAGTAGGAGTCTTGAGAATACCAAGGCCGGGTAACAGTCTCAGATTTAGAAACATACAGTGTCAAAGAGCGCGATGTTGGCACACCTAACGCTTGCATATAGTCTTGCGCTAGAAACTCACGCACACTTGATCGGAGGACAGCGCGCCCGTCGGCACCCCGGCAATAAGGCGTTGGGCCACCCCCTTTCAATTGCATTTCCCAGCGCTGTCCATTGATGATTCCTTCAAATACAGATATCGCTCGACCATCGCCATAACCATTACCCGTACCAAATGGACATTGTTGGGTATATTCGGTGCCATAAATCGACAGGGCATAACCCGTCGCCCAGCCCACCTGACGCATCGGCTCATGGGCAGCAGAGAGATCACCAGAAAATACACGGCGAAATTTTTCATTAAGCGCCAGTCCATCGCTCAAACCAAGTTCCTTAAAAAAAGTGCGGCTATGAGCTACATATTCTGGGTCTGCAAGCGGCGTGGGTGTCACAGGTACGAAATGACCAGAAAAAACCTGGCGGGCCCGGTGATCATCACCATCGACCGTGGCATTAGGATCGGCATTTAAGGTATCCATCAGAGAATAATCTGCCAATTGCACAAACTCATCAAAGGTTGTTACACAAGGCTCAGCAGAGGGTTTAGATGGATATGACATTGTTGCTAGCGCCGATATTGTCGGGAAGGATTCATGTTTAATTGAGGACTTTGCAGAGGCTAACATATTAAATGTGAAGCTTTCCAGACTAACCGACTTATTAGTGGGGGTGATTGAAGCAGACACCTTGAATTCCTTGGGTACCACCGGAGGAATCTGCTCATCTGAGCTTCAGCGCTACAAATAACCGAATAGCTGCCTGCCCAGCAAACAGTCAATGCTTTCATTTCGGTCGCCGCAAACCCTATCCAGCAAAGCTTTGATGCCTATATGATAAATTTTTACACGTATCTCGGATCGATGCCTATTACTGGAAGCACTATTAAGCGATCGCCATACTAAGAGCAATAATCTCCCCGTTTGTTGTTAACCCTAACAGCATCTCTTGCTGTGGTTGAATATGCTGCCCTGTAATGGCACATTGCTCTTCTTGTTGAGAGACTGCCCTAAACGTTGCCCGAATATCCGACATGGATAACAGTGGGGGATGAGAGGGCGATCGCCTATCTTCAACCGAGTACGATTCTCGTTCCGAGAGGCTACGCCAACGCACCTCATCCGACACCATCTGCTGATCCACAAACTGCCAAAGGACTTCCCGAATCAGGGTTTGATAGCCCTGTTCTCCAGAAATCTCCCGCAATCGCTCCTTCAGTTCGGGTTCCAATCGAATACTCGTGACCTGCATTTCCGAAGTGCTGCCCCGCTTGCGTGTATCCATAACCGAACATCCTAAATTTCAATCAAGGGTGGACAATCCGATACTACAAGTGTAGTATGTAGACATCCAGAATTGTAATACAAATACTACAGCCTTCCATGATACGCATCCTTCACGCCACCTTAGCCAGCGCCATGCAATGCCGACCTCAACACGGTCTAGGCAGAGCAGCGGTGCTGTTTGCGTTTGAGGGGACGTATTGGTTTAGCGGCGGTAAATCCGTCAGCGAAGGCATTGATATCAAAATCGCCGGACGACTCAATCCGGATCAACTCACTAGCAGCGGGAGGTGCAGGGCAATCCTGACACCGACATAGGGAAAGCCATATCCACTTCCCCAACCCCCGCTCCTGGTCATCAGAGGCGGGGGTTATTTTTTGAGGAGAAAACTCATGCAGACTGAGCAGCGACAAAAAATTCCAATACTTCAGAACCAGGTCGTAGTGTTTTCTAAGAACTACCTGCCCCTGGCACAGATCAACATTAAACGGGCGATCGTTCTACTGGTTACCGGACAGGCAGAGACCCTGGAGTTCAGCAGCACCCAGCAATGGGAAGTACGCTCTCCCAGTGTCGTACTACAAATCCCAGACCACATCCGGTTGACCAGTGGCAATCCAGAGCGGCATTGGAAAGTACCTCCTGTGAATCGTCGGGAAGTCTTCCGCCGCGACAACCACACCTGTCAGTACTGTGGCAGCACTAAGCATTTGACGCTGGATCACGTTATTCCCCGCTCAAAAGGGGGACACCATACCTGGGACAACGTGGTAACCGCCTGCGAGAAGTGCAATTCATGCAAAGGCGATCGCCTTCTGCATGAAACCGGGATGGTACTCCAAACCAAACCCAAAGCACCGATGCATCCAGCGATCGCCTTTGCTGAGCAGTTTTGGAAAGAACAGCAGCCTATTGAACCCTGACCTCAAGTCTAGAAAGGAGGCAAGACCGATGTTGAAGCTGAACTACACCGATGTTGGGCTGTACATGGAGCGGACAATGACCAACCCCGAACTGTTGATTGCCCAGCGAGTGCTTCTGGCAATGCGGTTAGGGCGATCGCTCCATATCGAACCCGGTCGTGCTTCCTTTCTGCTGCCTGCTGATATTCCTGAACTGAAAGTGCTGGAGATGGCATTACATCGGGAGTATGGCTCAGCAGTCACTCTCATTGCCGTAGATGAGGAGTTTGTCGAAGTTGGAATCAGCGGAAGCTGGATTGCTGAGGACAAGGACGCTCATGCAGGGATGTTCTTAACGGTGATGAGCGATCGCACTGAATTCCTGACTTACAAACTGTGGCAGATGAGTGAAGCCCGCATTTCCTCCTTGGCGTAATGGAAGAACCCAGTAGGAGAGGGCGATACAACCATTGCTTTCGCGATCGCCCTCTTGCCTAGAAAAAAAGTTGTAGTACGGGGTTGACAACTTGCAGCACATTTGTAGTATAACTGTAGCATCAACACTACAATCTCTCACAAAGGCGCTGTAGTAAACCCTCCGAACCTTGAAAACTAAATATTGCCACCTTGGGGGTGTAGCTTAGTGGCTCAAAGCAGTCGCCTGTCGAGCGAAAGATCGTGGGTTCAAATCCCATCATCCCCGTACAGCCTTGTGGACGAATAGAGAAGTCGTTCTGGTTCTCAGCCAGAAAGAAGCGGGTGCAACTCTCGTCAAGGCTCCCAATGAGGATGTAGCTCAGATGGACAGAGTGCTTGTTTCCGAGACAAGTGGTCACAGGTTCGATCCCTGTCATCCTCGCTCGTGGGAACGGATTGGCATCACTTGCTCCGAAACCAACAAACGGACGGTTGCAGGATTGGGGTTCAATTCCCCACGTTTCCACCAAATCTCCAGGTCGCCAAGTGGGAAGGCGTTGGTCTGCAAAACCAACTACTCGTGGGTTCGATTCTCTCCCTGGAGTCCAAATTATTGCAGTGTCACCTAACGGCTAAGGTACTCGGCTCATAACCGAGGATATGTGGGTTCGACTCCCACCGCTGCGACCAATGCACAGATGGTGTAACGGCAGCACGGGAGCTTCCAAACCTCTTTGTCCGGGTTCAAATCCTGGTCTGTGCGTTCTACGGCGTGTCCTCAACTTGCACGTTGTAGAAATCTCAAAGTTTGGTGCCGTAGGCAAATTGGTAAAGCCACAGGATTTTCAATCTTGTGTTTGCGGGTTCAACTCCCGTCGGCACTGCCAATTGGGTAGGTATGCAAATGGCTGAAGCAGACTGACTGTAAATCAGTTGTCCTTGACCACTGGGGGTTCGAGTCCCTCCCTGCCCACCTGACCAATCATGGAGAGTAACCCGATCAGGCGATCGGCGCTGTTTGCTAAACAGATGGATGAACAATTGTGGTTCGACTCCACTGCTCTCCGCCTTTGAGAACGTGGTGTAACTGGAAAACATCTCAGCTTACGAACCTGAAGAGTGAAGGTTCAAATCCTTCCGTTCTCGCCAATCATGGAGGGCACCGCTGAATGGTCGGCAACTGGTCTTGAAAACCAGGGTAGTCCTTGGGCTAGGGGTTCGATTCCTCTGCTCTCCGCTTTTGGGAATGTAGCTGAGATGGCTGTAGCGCTAGGTTGAAGCCCTAGAGACGCGGGTTCAATTCCTGCCGTTCCCATCCCTAATTTAGGGAGTTGTATTGCCCCATAGCTCAATGGCGGAGCGATCGCCTGTTAAGCGAAGGGTTGTAGGTTCGAGTCCTACTGGGGCAGCCATTTATTGCAGGATGGACGATTGGCAAGTCGCTCTGACTCTGAATCAGAGAGAGGTTAGTTCAACCCTAACTCCTGTATCCATTTCAATGCCCTGTGGTGTAACTGGCAACATCCCGCTCTTTGAAAGCGTAGATTCCAGGTTCAAACCCTGGCGGGGCAGTCGGGAGGCGTGAGAGGATACTGGGTCACTCTCTCTAGCCTCCTGTTCCACACTCCTGTAGCCCAACTGGTAGAGGCGGCTGTTTCAAAAACAGTTCATGTGCGGGTTCAAATCCTGTCAGGAGTACCAAACATCGGGATGTAATTCAGCGGTCTAGAAGCCTTGGTTTGGGACCAAGGAGTCGTGGGTTCAAATCCTACCATCCCGACCATTTGCCCTTGTGACGGAACTGGTATACGTGCTGGTCTTAGAAACCAGATTTTGTGGGTTCGACTCCCACCAAGGGTACTGAGCACCGAAGGCGGAAGTGGTGGACGCACACGCCCGATAAGCGTGTTATTAGCAGGTTCGACTCCTGCTCGGTGTACCAATTTGGGTTGTTGGCAGAACGGTTATGCAGCCGCCTTTTAAGCGGAGAGATCCAGGTTCAACCCCTGGGCAACCCACCAAATTTTTGGGCGTTTGGCAGAACGGTAATGTACCTGACTCTTAATCAGGCTGACGTAGGTTCAACTCCTACAGCGCCCACCAAAGATGCCCCTGTGACGCAATTGGCAGACGTGTCCGGCTTAAAACTGGAATCTTGCGAGTTCGAGTCTCGCCAGGGGTACTGCGGGGACGGAGCAACGGCGGCTCGAAAGGCTCATAACCTTTACATCAGCGGGTTCAATTCCCGCCCCCGTCTCCTGCTCCAAATGCAGACGTGGTGTAACGGGCAACACAGGGGCTTGGTACGCTCCCGATATGGGTTCAACCCCCATCGTCTGATCCAAATGTGCTGGTGTAGCTCAGTTGGCAGAGCAATCGCCTTGTAAGCGATGGGTTGCAGGTTCAACTCCTGTCACCAGCCCCAGAATGCGATCGTGGTGCAGCGGCAAGCACCTCTGGCTTCCACCCAGAAGACACGAGTTCGAGTCTCGTCGATCGCTCTGAACCAACAATGGTTCTGCCTGCGATCGTGATGTAACGGCTAGCATCTGAGTCTGCCAGTCTCAGCGTATGGGTTCGAGTCCCATCGATCGCTCTCGTAGTCCTGTAGCTCAATGGTGGAGCGGGTTCCTTACAAGAACAGGGTTGCGGGTTCAAATCCTGCCAGGACTACCAATTATGGGCGTGTCGCCTAAGGGATAAGGGCATCGGTCTTCTAAACCGACTCGTATAGGTTCGACTCCTATCACGCCTGCCAAACATGGGTCTGTAGCTTAACTGGGAAAGCGTCTGCCTTGCAAGCAGAAAGATGTCGGTTCAACTCCGACCAGAATCCACAAATGGTGCTTAAAGTCGAAGCGGTCGAGACACCAGCCTGTGAAGCTGGCTATTAGCGGGTTCGAGTCCCGTTAAGCACCCTTAAGATGATGAACAACTGAACAGATGGAATCAGGAATACGATCGCCTACGCAATCCGAGCAATAAACTGTACTGGACTCAGGTTGCAAATGTGATCCAATGCGCCTGTGAGTGTAAACAGCCGTGGATCATCCCGGAATCGAAACACACGGTATAGATGGTAATGATCGCTGTAATTCTGGGAAACCATTACCTCATTCTGAGAAACGAAGAAGGGGACTTGCTTACCATAGGCAGTTGTCTTGACTTCGATGAAGCGATCGCGCCCATCCGCTTCAAACGATCGAACATCAAAACCAGCCCCATCTCCCTCAGTCACAGCAATGTGTTCTACTCGGTATGCAAGGCTTTCTTGCCCCAATCGGATGAGCCGTGCTCGCTCAAAATTAAGCACAAATTCTTCACCAGCCCTGCCAAGGGAGGCATTACGAGCTTCTCGTTCCAGATAATTAATGGCAGGACGGACACGACGCAACGGTTCCGATCGCTCTCCAGTTGGCGCAGGTGTGTAGCGTTCAGGGGGAGAATCGAGCCGAGACAGCAAACTCTCTACAGTCGGGATGCTGGCAGGTTCTTCCACAGCCTGCTGCACAATTGCGCTAAAGCTTGAATCCGAACTAATGCGATCAGCGACAACCTCGTAAAGTAGGGATTGATAATTGCCCAACGGCTTGTAGCCAAAGATGTAGGGATAGCCAAACTCCATCAGGATGGCACTGATATTTTGATGCTTTCGCTCAACGGCTCCTTCCGATCGCCCGTTGAGAAGTTGGATAAGCTCCCGCCGATGTGCCGCTTTATTATAAGACTCCCGTCGTAATTCCAGGGAGAGCATGGTGAAGTAATCTGCAACAACAGCCTCGACTTCCGCTTGTGACCACTCCCCCGGCACATCATCTTTCCTTTGAACTGAGAAATCGAACCTTCAATACCGCAAAGCTCATAATGCCGTTGTTACAGGCTGTGTTTTTCCTGCGCTCAACACCCGTGATGAGATGGAGTGCGATGCGGCTTCTGCCATTGCCTGCCAGTCTTCCTGGGTGAAAATTTCCGTCAAAAGTGACACTGCTTGCTTCCCGGTCGCTGGGTTCATATTTCCCGGATCAACACTTTCTGCCAGGATACTATTAATCCTTGCCAGTTGAGTTTCAGTTGGATTGGTTAAATGATGACGAATCAACCGCCGAGCGATCGCATAGGTGTCGTCAAACCCCGCACCCAAATCCCAGGATTCCATCCACTGTCGTAAGGCTGTAAAGAGAATTGCCTGGACTTTCATCTGCTGCCGCAACTGCTGGTCTTGTTCGCTCGTGAGTGCAGCGATAGTTTGGCTAAACCCTTTCATCGGCAGTCCTGCTTCTACCTGCACCCCGTCTTTAACTTGAGTAGACTCGCGCAACCATGCCTCGTTGTTGCACAAATCCATTAAGTCTCCACTTTGGGCATATTGGGCAGCGAGGGTGGGATCATCCATTGAAAACTTTCCTAGAAATTATGGCAAACTTAGCGCCGGAGCACACCGTATTCAAAGTATACCAAGCCCTCCTTGTCTGGATCTGGGTCATACTCCGGCATTTGGTTGCGACGATAAAATTCTTCTGACTCGGGTAAAGCGTGAAGCCCGACTCGACCGCTATGGCACTGACAGCGCAACAACAATTTTAGTCAGCACCTTTGGCAGAAATCCTGGTTCTGTTAGGCTCAGACAGCAGCAGCCTATAAAGCCCTCCAGCCCTACTTAACCGCAACTCTGCGGGAGAGCTTTAAGCAAGAAACTGAATTTTATGCTTCATTAGTGTAGAAGCGCTGCTCTTACTTACCACGTTCTGTTCAACCCAAAGTTCAGCAGGTAGCCTAAACTCATTACAGAACGTGATGTTCGCCATTGATGCCATTTTCCCTTACTGCTAGTAACGTTGCAACTCACGCCAAAATCATTGGTGTCTTGATTACGATCCTTTGGATGTTAGAGATTGTGGATCAACTGTTGTTACAGCACCGCCTAAATCGTCTGGGCATTGTGCCCCGTACTCGAATTGGACTACGGGGCATTTTGTTTGCTCCACTGCTGCACGGCACCTGGAATCACCTGATTGCCAATACGTTACCTTTCGCTGTGCTCGGCTGGTTTACGCTGCTGCACGGTGTCACAGAATTCACGATCGCCACGGCTGTGATTTGGCTCGTCAGTGGTTTAGGCATTTGGCTCTTTGCAGCACCTAACACGATTCACATTGGCGCTAGCGGCATCATTTTTGGCTATTTCGGCTTTTTGCTGTCCCGGAGCTACTTTGAGCAAGAGCTGCTCTCTGCGGCCGTTTCAGTCGTGGTAGCTTTGCTCTACGGTCCACTCATTTGGGGCGTTTTACCCTCACGACGACGCGGCATCTCTTGGCAAGGACATCTATTTGGCTTTGCGGGCGGCATCCTTACGGCACGTTATTTACCGGAGTTGAGGCAGTTGTTTGAGATGCTTTGAGATCGCCCAAGATTATATATATCTGCATCCCAAACGATGATGTGAAGATGGCAGGTAACAATTCGCTCCAGGCAGCAGCTCAAAACCTCTTCAGGTGAGCAGTTTCGCGGGTTTTATCGTCTTTCGTCGCCAAGAAATATTTCTTGGCGACGAAAGACCTTCACTGAAAGGCTTTCAGGGCTTCTGCCTAGATGAGGGAGATGGTTCCTTTATCGCAGGAACTTGGCAAAATTAGGCTCATTGATGGCACAAAACTAAGTACTTTTGTATGAACGGAGTACGCTATGCAATAGGTTTTACTGCCATTCAGTGCTTGCTTAGATTTGCACAAATTTCTAGCAGATTAATTGGGATATGGAGCAACAGGCGAGTTTTATAAGTTCTACTCATTGGCTTCAGCAGCGTACCGCAGCCTGATTGGACTACAACTGGCCTCAAGTAGTACAGAAAATCCCATGCTACAAGCGTAATCCTGACCTATTGACCCGCCTACGATGTCGATTCTGTGGTTGAATAATTGCTCGTTTCGCAACTATTCAAGCTCTAAAAGCCTATTAGTAAAACACTGATGAGTTACCTGATCGATGAGCAATTTTAGTAAGTATGGCTACTTCTCCATCACATATGGCCCTTTTCTACACTAATCATTGCTATACGCCTATAAATGTCGCAATTCTCAATGTTCAAAACAGGTCTACTGATTCGACCTACGTCTTTAGCTTTCGATAACCCAGTGTAATTGGCATTGAGATAAATTAAGCCCCAAGATATATTTGTTGTTGAATTGGAATTTCAATAACAAATTCTGTCCCATGCCCTGGTGCTGACTGGCAGTAGAGTTTTCCACCATGCTTCTCTACTACAATCTCGTAGCTAATCGATAGTCCTAATCCAGTTCCTTGACCCACAGGTTTAGTAGTAAAAAAAGGATCAAACAGCCTGGTTTTCACATTTTCACTGATTCCCAGTCCGTTGTCAGCAATGCGGACAGCAATCCAATTGTCGCCGATGATCTCAGTGCTAATTTGAATTTTGCTGGGTTGTTTGACGCTATCTTCAAACGATCGCTGCTGATTATATTCTTCTAAAGCATCAATGGCATTAGACAGAATATTCATGAACACCTGGTTGAGTTGTCCTGCATAACACTCAACGGGTGGAAGTTGACTATATTCTTTAATAATTCCGATTTCAGTGTGTTCCGGTCTAGCCTTCAATCGATGCTGCAAAATCGTCAGCGTGCTATCAATTCCCTCATGGATGTCCACAGCTTTGGCACCATTTTCATCTATACGGGAGAAGATGCGCATCGAATTGACAATTTCATGAATGCGTTGTGCCCCAATAGTAATTGAATTGAAAAGCTTTAGTAGATCATCTCGGATGAAATCTAGCTCGATCGCGTCCTGTTCTGCTTGAATCTGAGGGGTGGGATTGGGATACTCAGTTTCATAAAGATTGAGAAGTCCCATAATATCTTTAATATAGTCTTTGGCATGGGTCAGGTTGCCATAAATGAAATTTACCGGGTTGTTGATTTCATGAGCAATCCCAGCCGCCATCTGTCCTAGACCAGACATTTTTTCACACTGGATCAGTTGGATTTGCATCTGTTGCAATTCAGAGTAGGCTTGACCCACTTCCTCAACTTTCTGCTCTAGCAGAGCATTTTTCTGTTCCAGGTTCTCAGCTAGATCAGAAAGTTTTAAGTGCAGCTTGATGCGAGCTAACACTTCCTCTTGTTGAAATGGTTTTGTGATGTAGTCTACGGCTCCAAGTTGAAATCCTTGGACTTTGTTTGCGGTATCCGAAAGGGCGGTCATGAAGATAACTGGAATGTCTTTAGTTTCTGGATTTGCCTTGAGTTGGCGGCAGGTTTCAAATCCATCAATTTCTGGCATCATCACATCCAGCAGGATCAAATTGGGTCGGGCATATTTGACCCGTTCCAGAGCAATTTTTCCTGATTTTGCCACCCAGACTTCTAATCCTACTTGGTCAAGTGTATCTGACAGAACACCTAAGTTTGCTGGGTTATCATCAACGATGAGAACGATTGCATTGTGATCACTAGCTAGATTCATAGTTTTTACTTGAATAGAAGCAGCGGCAGTTTGATTAATAGTTAAATTCATAGTTTTTACTTGTAGGTCTAGTGAACAGTTCTTACTGGTAGGAACAAATAGACTTCTTGCATAAGTCGATTTTTGGCACGAGTTTCTAATAGTTTGAACCTCCTAATTTGCCACTTTTGCAAGAGATCTAATGAAAGCGAGAATCTCTTCGTCTTGAAATCCTTTTGCCAGTTGATGCAGCTTTTTAGCAAAGGGACTATATTTTTGATCCGCTTGCTCAAGCAATGCAACCTGTTTCATAATTCCTTTGAAGTTGCCTTTCATCGCTAGCTTATGCAGCGTTTCTAATTCTGCTGGGGGTGGGGCTGTTAGTTCCGCATCGTTTACATCTGAATCGATCGCAAGCTGCTGCTCTTCGTAGATCCATTCCAGGTGAAGATGCTTTTGCAGTTTCTGGAGTAACTCCGCTGCCAGTACAGGTTTGGGCAGAAAATCATTGCCGCCTGCTTCAATGCTGCGGTACTGATCTGCCTCAAACACGCTGGCAGACGAAACAACGATGATCAGGTCTTTGAAAGTTTCTGACTCTCGCATGCGGTCGATCAGCTCAAAACCATCCACATCGGGCATCACCAGGTCTGTAATCATCAGGTCTGGCTGAACTTCTACCGCTTTCTGCCAACCCTCCTGCCCACTGACCGCTTCAACAATATCAAAGCCGATTGGACTGAGCAACTTGGAAACCACAGAGCGATTTTCCCATCGGTCATCGACCACTAAAATCTTAGGTCGGCAGCCTTTAATGCCAATAATTTGTCCATGCACATTGGCTTGAGCCGTTTTTACCCACTCTGCCGCCTCAATCAAGTTGACATCGAACCAGAAAATACTGCCAGCCCCAACCTCGCTTTGAACCTGAATCGTGCTGCCCATCAGTTCTACAAGCTCCTGGCTAATTGCCAGCCCCAAACCGGTTCCCTCCGACTGACGTTGAGCATCACTCACCTGCTCAAACGGCTGAAAGATCGCCTGGAGTTTTTCTTGCCGGATGCCAATGCCCGTATCGCGCACTTCAAAGCGAATTTTTCCCTCACCTGCAAAGCTGATGGTGAAGGTAACACTGCCTGCATCGGTGAATTTGATGGCGTTGCTTAACAGGTTGATCAAGACTTGTCGCAGGCGTTTTTCATCCGCCCGAATGCCGATCGGCAGTTCAGAAGCTGACTGATATTGGAATTGAATCCCCTTGAGTTCGGCGCGAATACGGCACATTTCAGCCACGCCTTGCAGAAAGGCTGGCAGATGAAAATCAGTGGGCATCAATGCCACTTTCTGCGCTTCGATTTTCGACAGATCGAGGATGTCATTAATTAAGGTCAGCAAATGCGATCCGCATTGGTGAATCACTTCAATCCGCGATCGATCTTCTTCACTCAGAGTATTGGCACGCTGAAGAATTTGGGCATAGCCGATCACACCATTGAGCGGAGTCCGCAACTCGTGACTCATGTTGGCAAGGAATTCACTCTTGGCTCGATTCGCTGCTTCTGCCGCTTCTTTGGCTTGAGTAAGCGCCATCTCCGCTTGTTTGCGATCGTGAATATCGGTGCAGGTTCCGACCCATTCACGGATGCTGCCGTCTTGATTGAGTACTGGAACGCCTCTGGCAACAAAATAGCGATAACTCCCATCTGCTGACCGGATGCGATATTCGGTGTCGTACAGGGCTTTGGTTTGTACTGCCTTTAACCAAACTTGTCCTGTTTGTTCTTGATCGTCCGGGTGAATGGCATTCAACCAACCAAAGCCTGCGACCTCACTCTCTGTTTGTCCAGTAAAGGCTCTCCAATCTGGGATATCAGCTACACGTCCTTCAACATCAGCCATCCAAACAATTTGGGACGTTGCAGTCGTTAGTGAACGGTATCGTTCTTCACTCTGCTTCAGGGCCTGTTCTGCTTGTTTACGATCGGTAACATCACGGCAAACGACCACACCCCCTTGCAACTGACCAGACTCATCTCTCAAAGGTCTAGCATTGGCCAGCACCCAGCGGCCAGTGGGTGCCTTGGCATGGCGGACAAAGAGTTCAACATCTTTAACCTCCTCACCTTGAATAGCTCGTGCTAGAGGCAGTTCATCTGCTGGAAAGGGAGTAACTTGATTAGACAGGAACAAGCCATAGTGTTGCGACCATTCATTGACCCCTGCGTCTGTTGCACTATTACCAAACATTTGCTCGGCTGCGGGGTTGAAGATCATAAACTGCCCTTGTTCATTCGCAACAACAATGCCATCACCCATGCTATTGAGGATCAGATTTAGCAGACAAGTTTGATCTTGTAACGCTTCTTCTGTCTGTTGGCGCACGCGTAAGGCTGTTTGCTGTTTACTGATATCACGCGCAATTTTCGAGACTCCTACGATGGCACCTGTTGGATCTTTAAGTGGAGAAATGGTGAGTGAAATATCAACTAGGGTGCCATCCTTGCGTTGGCGTAAGGTTTCAAAAGACTCAATTCGTTCTCCCCGTTTTAGTTTTTCTAAAAATTGAAGTTCCTCGTCTAAGCGGTCAGATGGAATCAGTAGAGAGATGTGCTGACCAATCGCTTCCGCTGGTGTATAACCAAATAACCTTTCTGCTCCAATATTCCAGCTAGAAATGCTCCCCTCTAGCGTCTTACTAAAAATCGCATCTTCGGATGATTCCACAATGGCTGCTAACTGTAGTAATGCCGTTTCAGCTTGTTTGCGGTCGGTAATATCAGTTGAAAAGCCACAAATTGCATAAGGAATCCCATCTATATCTAAGAGGGGAAATTTCAGCGATAGATAGGTATGTAGCCCATCATCATGAGGTGCCAGTTCTTCCCATTGCATCGCCGTTTTGGTTGCCAACACCTTCTGATCGTTTGCATCAAAGGCTTCCGCCAGTTCTTGATCAAATAAATCGCAATTCCGCTTACCCACGACCTCAGCTTTACTCAGGCGAAACAGGGATTCAAATTGTCGGTTGACGGTCAGGAATCGTCCCTGGGTATCTTTTGTGTAGATGACCGCAGGCGAATTATCGAGAATGGACTGTAGACGCTCTTCACTTTGACGTAGCGCGAGTTCGGCATTCTTGCGATCGCTAATTTCAATCACAACACCACCCACGCCAAAGATAGTGCCACTCTCATCCAACAAGGGGTAATAAGATGCCAGCCAATAGCGCATCACTCCTGGTTGCTTCGGTGTTTCACCTACCAACTCATAGTCAAGAATCGGGTTACCCGTGTCTAGAATGTTCTGAAACATGGGTTCCAATACCGAGGCTAATTGGGGCAGCACCTCCCGAATCGACTTACCAATGTGGTCTGCCGCAGGAACCCCATTAGTTTCTGCCAAGGCTTCGTTGATATGGACATAGCGGAGTTGGCGATCAAAAATCACTAATCCAGCATTAGCACCCGCAAAAAAAGCATCCAGACGAACTTTGCTGGTGCGTAACTCAGCAGCGAGTTCCGCTTGCTGGATCGCGATCGCGAGTTGCTCCAGAATATCTTGGAGCCATTCAACATCCTCATCGCTCCACAGGCACAACTCGCTGAAATTGGTGCAATGCAATGCTCCTATCACACCAGAATGAGTACGAATGGGCAAGACAAGCTGAGATTTGATGCCTAGGTGACGCAATACTGTCTGCAACTTGGGCTGATCTAATGTCTCAACATCGTTGACTCGCAAGACCCCTTGATTGAGGAGTATTTCTGCGATCGGTTCTACGTCCTCTTCCGAATGCCAGCCGAGGCTAGGAACGTGAGGTAATTTCGCCTCCTGAATAGTTTCCCAACCCGAAGCAGCAGCATGAGGGTGATACCCGATGAAGTGGCAGGATTCAACTTGCAATAGCTCACGAATCCCGGTCACCGCCCCTTGCAAAATCGCGGTCAGGTCTAGAGAAGCACGAATTTGGCTAGCAATTTGTCTTTTAAGCTGTTCCCGCTGACGGGTTTCCTTCACTGTCTCCTGTGCCTGTTGCAGCTCTTGTAACGCCTGTCGAAGTAAAGTATGGCACTCTTCGACCTGCTGTTCTGGCGTTTCACTCGTGAGCGCCAGCCGTGCATCTGCCTGGGAGTTTTCAGGTTGGAATCGCTTACTCATGGTTGATCCTGCACATCAGCTTAAAAATTGGAGCGTCTACTCAAGCGAAGATTGGGATGAGTATCCCTGCTGCTAGCGCTTGCTGTATAAAGAATTCCCAGAAAGCCGCGAAGGAAACATATCTTAAAAAAATATTGTTAAGGTTTAATAACAGTTAAGTGGAAAGTTTAATAACAGTTAAGTGGAAATAAGAAAGGCTTCCTTCAAAGTACGCATTTACGCGACAGGTCAAAATTCAGTTTTTTCAGTAGGGTCACAAAAAAGCTCATTGGGCAGTAAATATAAAATTAAGGCTCTATAGAACCCATTTGACATCTAGCCTACAACCCTTAGCAGGAGACGTTTTCGGTAAATTAACCGCTTTTGCTGAAACGCCTTGATAGTAACAGTTTCACAAAAGATCCAAAACAGGCTCTATAGGTAATTCAGGGAGTTAAGCGAGAAGAGTTTCCAACAAAGCACTCAACAAGGCTTTGCCTCT
>QBMH01000061.1 GCA_003249025.1 Leptolyngbya sp.
TTGCCGCTTGTTTGATTGTCGGTCGTAAGCTCCTAACATTTTCCGGATAGGCTCTAAGTAGATTGGATAGAGTGTTTGCAAAACTTTGCGGCTCACTGTTCCTCAATACGCCTCATCGGAACTTCCACAGCACTAGTATCCACTTCCACAGCACTCACATCAATCGTGCCTGAGGGAACAAGTCGCATAAAGCGCTTATCCTCTACTTTCAGCGGCTCATTGCAGTTAGGACAGCGAAACTCTGCACCCTGCAAGTTCACGGATTCAAAACTACAGACTGGACATGCTGCTTGAATCACATTGCGCTTGAGCCACCAGCGAAAACCCAGGAACGCGACAACGGGAGCAATCAGTAGTAGCCCGAATAGAAATAGCAGTGACTTGACCAGCCAGCCCAAACCGATCGCACCCAATAGCCAAATAACAAAGAATGGAAGCAACAGACGGCTAATATCTGCTAGTCCAAGTTGAAGATCTTTTAAGCTGTTCTGATTCACAGCCGTCTCCTAATCTGATTTTGAGTTAATCATTCTATCGTAATCGCGATCGCCAAAAAGCCGATGGTGAGATTTCCCTATTTAGCTTGGTGGAGAAACCACCTTTGACTAGCTATTCTCCGCAGAAAATTTTTGGAAGCTTTTGTGTAAAAAATAACACCCGCCAAATTCAACAGGAGCCAACGCTTCTCAAGAATTTAACAGGTGTCAATTAGAAATAATAAACCTTAAAACAAACCCAACGTTAGGGCTTTGCTAATCGGCATTGTAGCGCCGACACCCAAATACAAAGTTACTAGAGTTCCAAATAAGAACACAGCAGTTGCAACAGGGCGACGGAAGGGATTTTGAAACTTGTTCACGTTTTCGATAAACGGAACAATGATCAGACCCAACGGCACCGAAGCCATGAGTACGACACCCAAAAGCTTGCTCGGTACGACGCGCAAGATATTGAACACAGGATACAAATACCACTCAGGCAAAATTTCTAGAGGAGTGGCAAAGGGATTTGCAGGCTCACCCACCACAGCGGGGTCTAGCACTGCCAACCCTACACACAGAGTAATCGTCCCCAAAATCACAATGGGGAACACATAGAGCAAGTCATTAGGCCAGGCAGGCTCACCATAATAATTGTGACCCATGCCTTGGGCTAACTTGGCGCGTAAATCCGGATCAGAAAGATCCGGCTTCTTAATTATTGCCATATCTAAGGGCACTCCTTAATCTAGAAGATCGGCGAAAAATGAGCGGAAGTTTGAGCGACCCCACATCACACAGCAGAGATGAATACACAAAATCTGCCGTAGATAGACATTAGAGCGGTCCAGAAATACCTTGCTTACGAATCATCAAGAAGTGCAACAACATAAAGACCGCAATGAGCCAAGGTAAAACAAACGTATGGGCACTGTAATAACGGGTCAAAGTAGCTTGACCAACGCTAGAGCCACCCCGGAGCAAATCGGCAATTAATACACCAACTACGGGAATCGCTTCTGGAACTCCAGAGACAATTTTGACCGCCCAATAACCCACCTGATCCCAAGGGAGAGAGTAGCCCGTTACACCGAAAGAAACGGTAATCACTGCCAACACAACCCCAGTTACCCAGGTCAATTCGCGGGGCTTTTTGAAGCCGCCTGTCAGATAAACGCGGAAAACGTGAAGAATCATCATCAGCACCATCATGCTGGCTGACCAGCGATGAATGGAGCGGATTAGCCAACCGAAGTTCACATCATTCATGATGTACTCAACGGACTGGAAGGCTTCTGCGACCGTAGGTCTGTAGTAAAAAGTCATGGCAAAGCCAGTGGCAAACTGAATCACAAAGCAAACGAGTGTGATTCCACCTAGACAATAAAAAATATTGACGTGAGGAGGAACATACTTACTGCTGATATCTTCAGAGAGAGCATCAATTTCGAGACGCTCGTTAAACCACTGGTAAGCCTTTGAATCGGTTACCTGCTTAGTGAACATGAAGCAAGAATTCCTAACAATGTATTGCTGTCCATACAAGAATGTAACACAGACACCAAGCGGTTTCTATGTGAAACGAGATTTGGTTGAGTAGAAAAAAGATCGTCGAGTCAATTTTCAACTGAAACAGCCGTTCTATAAGTTGAGGAGTCAATAATAAGCATCCTGTTGCTGTCAATTTACCGACTTGACAATAGCAATACTTGGTTTTAGTTGCTTCCTCGCCAGAAAATTCTTAAGCTGGAACCAAGTTTTGTTTATGAATCGTTAAACTGGTTACTCTCTACTAAAACTTTGAGAGCAAAAAAATTTTGAGCAAATTTGAATTTAGCTTTTATGAAACAAAAAATATTTTGGATGAGACAGCTATTTTTATTGGTGCTAGTCGTAGTCATCACGTTTGGAGGCTGGGCATCTCCCGCGATCGCCCTGACTGAGGAGCAGCGTTTCGTATCAGAAGCATGGCGATTGGTGGATCGGGCTTATGTAGACGATACCTTTAATCATCAGAACTGGTGGCTTGTGCGGCAAAAAGCCCTGAAACACGCGCTGCCCGATCACGAATCTGCCTATTCAGAGATTCAGACCATGCTGGCGGGGTTAGGCGATCCATTCACTCGATTGCTGAAACCCGATCAATATCGCAGTTTGCAAACGAATACTTCTGGTGAATTGACCGGAGTGGGGCTACAAATCTCGCTAGATGCAGAAACGAAAGTATTGAAAGTGATTGCCCCGATCGCGGGTTCTCCCGCCGATCGCGCAGGCGTTCAACCCGCCGATACTATCCTGAAAATTGATGCAGTTCCAACAGCGGGTCTGAGCTTGGATGAAGCGGCAGAACGAATGCGAGGATCGATCGGTAGCCGGGTTGTGCTGACCATTCAACGACCAGGCAGTGATCCGTCGGATGTGGCAATTGTGCGCGATCGCATTGCCTTAAATCCAGTCACGTTTGAATTGAGAGTTGCGGATAGTCAGTCAGCGGAGCGTCCTAAAACCAAAATCGGCTATGTTCGACTGGCACAATTTAACGCCAACGCAACCGCAGAAGTGAGCCGAGCGATTAATCAACTCGAAAAACAAGGAGCCGAGGCTTACGTCTTGGATCTCCGCAGCAACCCTGGTGGATTGTTGCTGTCAGGGATTGAAATCGCCCGACTGTGGATGGATGAAGGCACGATTGTATATACCGTCAACCGTCAGGGGATCGAAGGCAGTTTTGAAGCAACAGGGCAAGCGTTAACCAAAGATCCGCTGGTGGTTTTGGTGAATCAAGGAACGGCAAGCGCCAGCGAAATTTTGGCGGGTGCCCTGAAAGATAATCAGCGTGCCACAATCCTAGGAGAGCGGACGTTTGGCAAAGGGTTGATTCAATCGCTGTTTGATTTATCCGATGGGGCAGGGTTGGCGGTCACGGTTGCCAAATATCAAACCCCTGATCATATTGATATCAACAAACAGGGAATTAAACCCGATGTAATTGTACCGCTTGATCCGCTGGCGATCACTCCATTGGGAACGCAGCGCGATCGCCAATATGAGGCGGCAGTGGAGTTTTTGACGACCCCATCGATGGTTGCTGGTGCTACCTAATTCTGGACGAACTTATCACGATCCTTTGCATGGCGCGATCGCGTTAGAGGGTAGCGATCCAACTGAGGCGCTGATTATTCGGCTGATTGATACTCCTGCGTTTCAACGTTTGCGCCGGATTCGCCAGTTAGGTCCTGCCAGTCTCACGTTTCATGGTGCAGAATCGTCTCGTTTCACTCACTCAATCGGCGTGATGGCGATCGCTCGTCGTGCCTTTGATCGGATTGCCAAAGCCTATCCCCAACTGCAACCCTATCGTGCAGTGGTGCTATGTGGCGCATTGCTGCATGATATTGGGCATGGACCGTTTAGCCATACCGCCGAAGAAATTTTTGGCTGTCATCATGAACACTGGTCAGAGCGAATTTTGCAGGAATCCCCTCCAATTCAGCAACTGTTGACCGCTTTCAGTCCCACTCTTTTAGAGCAATTACTTCAGGTTTATCACCATACCCATCCCGTGCCTCTGGTGTGGCAGTTAGTATCTAGCCAGTTGGATTGCGATCGCCTAGATTATCTGATGCGGGATAGCTATTTTACAGGGGCATCCTATGGCAAAATCGACCTGGATCGGATTCTGATGGCGCTGGATTATGATCCGGTTTCACAGCAGTTAGTCGTATCGCGTAAAGGCATGGCAGCGGTTGAGCATTACTTAATCGTTCGTTATTTTATGTATGCCCAGGTTTATAACCATCCTAAAAACATTGCTGCCACTTGGATTTTGGAGCAGGCTTTTAACCGGGCGCGACCGCTCCTATCCACAGGCAATCTGACTGCCGATGAAACCGTAACCGCATGGCTCACCGGAGACTGCGATCGCATTCCGCTGACTGCCTACCTTGCCGCCGATGATGGTGTGTTCACCTACCATCTCCAACGCTGGCAGCAGCACTCAGATTCAGTGTTATCCGATCTTTGCCGCCGATTTTGCGATCGCGACTTGTTCAAAGGGTTGGACATTACTCACCTCGATCAGACGCAGCGAGAGACGCTATTCAGCAAAACGCAGCATTGGTTAACCCAAGCTGGCTTTGATGCGCCCTACTACAGCGGCATTCGGATTTCCCTCAGCCGAGGCTACACGCTGTATCAAAAAGGCATCAAGATCCAGATGCCAACCGAGCTACGGGAAATTAGCGACCTCTCGCCCCTCGTGCAAACCCTGACCCAACCCTACGAACGCGCTTGGCTGATTTATCCCAGAGAAATTGAGCCAATGCTAAAGTTTGAGCTTTGAGGGCGAAGTGCTTTTCAGTAAATTTTGGTATCAACTGTAGGGATTGCGTGAAGTTTATGGCGTGCGACCGGGATCTTGCGGATTGAGCAGGGAACTATGAAAAAGACGTAAGCCATTTAACCTAGCAGATGCAGGATCAACCTTTATGACAGCCCCAACTTCTACCGAAGCAAAGGAGTCTCCACCGAAGACTCAGGAAACCGCTCGTCTACTATTAGCGCTGTGGGAGTTGGGAGCAAATGAAACAGCGCTGCCAAAAGGGAAATTGCCCGATCGCGCTAAGAGACCTGCAAAAGTTTTCAACCAGTTGGTGGAAGATGGCGCAATTAAGGTTGAAAAGCAAAGCTCATCCTCGCTGGTTTCTCTGGAAGCAAAAGGCGTAGAGCGACTGGCTGAAGAACTCAAAACGGTTGATTTTGCCCTCAACGGTGCGACAACTGGCGCTTGGCTTGCGAGAGGCTTGTTGAAATGGCTGCAACAAATGGGGACTATAACCGCGATCGCTTCCACAAATGGTAAGGCGACAAAAGACGCGATCGCATCCTACGAAGAATTCCAATCAGTTGCACTTGAAGTTTACGATCGCCTTAACCGTGACTACAACCTGGATAATCTAGTCCCGATTTATCGTATCCGCCGCGAAATTGGCGATCGGGTTTCTCGCGCTCAGTTTGATGAATGGTTGTTGGAATTGCAAGCAAATGATGTTTTCCAACTTCTAGAGGGCAGTGTAGAGGATAGTGCGCCTGACAAAATTGAAGATTCTATCACAACTAAAATTAGCGGTTTACGCTGCTATGCCAAACGTCTATAAGTTCGGTTTCACGTTCTTTAAAGTCTGATCAAACATTTGCAAGGTTACAGGTATCTAATGTCTACAGAAGTGACAAGCAACTCATCGTCTGCTATTTCAGATCTTAGTAAATTGATTGAGAGCGAGAATCCTTTTGATCGCTCTTTAACTGTCCGAAGTCATGATGTATGGGAACGGAAATTTCCTGATGTTCCTTCTATTAACAAACATATTTCTGATGCTGTATTTCACGGAATTGAACAAATCCGCAAAGGACAGCGTTCAGTTCTTGGAATTACAATCAAGGCAGAAAGAGGACTAGGAAAAAGCCACTTAATTAGCAGAATTCGCAATCATCTCAAAGAAGAGGGTGGTTGCTTCTTTGTTTACATGAGTGAAACAGACTATGGCGATCTGAATAAAATCAACTCCCAATTTTTGAATACCCTTTCATTGAGCCTAAAACATGAAGGAAGTCAAGGTGTAACTCAGTGGCAAGAACTGGCAACCGCATTAATTAATCAAGCGTATAACTCTAATTTGTCTCCTCAAGATCTTATAGGACGATTTCCTGGATCAGTCGCTAAAAAGCCAAAGCTGGTTGATGAACTGACCGCAAGAATTTGTAAGAGCAATCCCCACATCACAGATCCCTATGTAGTTCAAGCTATTTTCTGGACACTTGCAGAGGACAAAGAAATCTTTGCTATCAATTGGTTGGCTGGAAAGGAACTCTCGCCAGTACAAGCCGATGTCATGGGATTACCTATTTCCAAAGATGACGATCGCGAATCTAGAGCTTTAGGGACTGCAAGCCAAATTTTAGATCTAATCGGAGATTATCGCTCAATCGTCATTTGCTTCGATGAAGTTGAACCAAAGTCTTCTAATGCGAAAGGGCTAACTACGCCACAAGTTGTTGCACTTCTTGCTAAAGATCTGTACAGCAAGATTAAGCGTGGCGTACTCATGATGGCTATCTTCCCGCAAACCTGGGCTTCTCAAGTAAGAGTTATGCCACAAGCAGATTCAGTCGTAGATCGAATTGGTGAGAAAGCTTTCGATCTCAACTATCTCAATTCTGATGATGTAGTTTCTCTTGTTTCAAGTTGGCTTCAAGACTTTTATCAACAGAAAGGTTTGACTCCGCCTACTTCTACCTATCCATTTGATGAAGCTGAATTGAGGGAACTGGGTAAAGAGAAGCCTATTGTCAGAAAAATCTTAGGTTGGTGTCGTGATAATTGGAAAATTCCTGAAAAAGTAGAAGAGTTGTCAACCACAATCAACATCGAAGCTGAAAATTCAAGTGAAGACATCGAAAAGGTGACTCATTCGGGTTCCGAAAGCAATCCCCTCCGCCAAGTTGAAGTGGCATTCAATGAGCAATTATTAGCTCTTGATAGCAACATCAATGATTATCTAGAAGATAGTGAATTAATCGCTAATGCACTTTGGCTTGGCTTTGCCAGCTTAACCGGGGAAACTCTTGAAGAATTTCAAGTTGAAGAAATTGAAGAAATTGAAGCAAAGGCTGCTGATAAAGGCTACATCAACTTTAAAATAATTGGGAAGGAAAACAAAAAGATAGTAAAGATAGGAGTTTCTGTTCTTCAAGAATCCGGTGCAAAATATGTTAGTGCCGCTCTTAAACGCCTGATAGACTACAAAAAATTTGGTCTGACTCGTGGTTGCTTGGTACGCTCTAAGGCAGTCAAAGCCCATACATTAGGTGGTCAATATCTTAATACTCTTCTTTCTGATTTGAATGGAGAATGGGTGTCTTTAAAGAGCAAAGATATTCTACCTCTTCTGGCAATTCTTGCTGTATGTGACTCTCAGGAGGAATATGAAGTAACTGACGAGGAAATTTTTGAATTCATGCAAGAACGAAAAATTGCTGAGAGCAACTATCTAATTCGTGAGATTTTAAGTGACCCGTCTGGGCAAATTCCTGACAGCGTAGTTGATGAAGATCAACTGATCATTACAGATACAACAGATTCAGCAGAAAATTTAGCGGATGCGGATGAACTCCTCACGGTATTGAGCGCATGACTGAGACTGTTTTCCTTGCAAATGCGCTTTGTCTTCCCTTGGTCGATTTACAGGCTTTAGTACGAGGGAAGATGGTTACAGCAATGCCTTGGAATTTTCTTTCTCCGGGGCAATCATTTGCGCTGTACTCTGAAGGTGAAAATACCACTCATGCGCGATTTTGGGCTAGATGTGAGCTTTGCAAAAGCATAGATAATCCGCAATTGCTAAACGCTTTATCTAATCTCACTATATGGAAAAAGCAATTACTCGCAAGCAAACTGCTACAGAGAGAATTTTTCTTTTTGGCGTACCTGCGTGTGTATGAAATACCCCAACCGATTCAAGTTGTCACAGAGGCAAAAGGTGAGTTTTTGCCTCTTGTAGAACCTACTATGGTTTCGGTATCCTCGCCTGTTTTGAATGACAGCGTTTTTAGGAACCATACACAAAAACTAGATGAACTACGCCCATCAGTTCATCCTGAATTAGAAGAATTGCAAAGTATAGTTTCGCAATTTGCCAGTACCAACTCAGATGCCAAAGCGTTTGAGCAAGATATTAAAGTCTTTCTAGGATGGGCTGATCAACCCGCAAGAGATCGACATAGTTCTGATTTAACGTGGATCAAAACGATAGTCACTTTGGGCAATCGTAGTAAAGAACTGGACGAAGGTAAGAGTAACTATCAGGCTGGTACGGATTTTGAAAAAATAGTACATCGTAGCCTTGAATTTTTGGGCTTTACAGTTGATCAAGCTTACAAAGGTGGGGCAGGGGGTTTGGATCTTTTCTGCTCAAAGCCTTATCCTTTAGCAGGAGAATGTAAGGCAGGTAAAAGTATTCCAGATCGAGCCGTTGAAGAGCTAGATAGAATTGGTAAACGCCATTTAGGAAAGGACTATATGAAGGCTGTAAGGCTGATTATTGGTTCTGGTCAACCGACTAAACAACTTCGAGCATCTGCCATAACATCAGAAATTAGTATTATTAGTGCTATGACTTTACAAAAGCTAGTTGAGTTAAAAGCGAAACATCCAGGTTCAATCGATTTGATTGAGTTGAAAAAATACTTAGAGCCTGGACAAATCGATCATAGGATTGATGAGTATGTTGAAAAAATCTTGGCGGAAATCAGACTACGAGCGTACACTATTCAAATTCTCAAAAAGTATTTAGAGCAATTTAACGCGATAGATGTAGATGTTAATACCGTTTTCGGTGTTTATTGTGGCTCTAATCCTCTACAAGTTTTAACTCTTCCAGCTTTTTATAAGATGCTGATTGAACTGTCATCACCTTTAACAGGTTACTTAGGGCGAAAAAAAGGAAATGATGGGAGCGATCGCTTCTACTTTTTGCGTGATTTGCTAGTGGATTGAACTTGGGCGGGGCGATCGTCTGAAGGCTATAGGGTTGTGTAGCTGATGACAATGCGATCTCACCTGAGTTTGTTGCTCAAACCAAGCAATTCTTTCAGTTGTTTTTGACGCTCCACTACCCCCAGAAATTTTCACCACTATCCTCAAGCCATAATCTGTCTTAATGCATAGATCCGACTAGATAATGTTTGAGTTATCATTTACCTAGCTTTAACGTCCAGAATCAGCAATTTTGCAATTCAACGGAGGTAATTATGGCGGGTTGCCCACTAGGGCAAGGGGTAAAAGACATAGATGTAGCGCTCTGTATCTTCCCTTTCATCATTGATGAAACCGCTAATTAGGCATGAATCACTTAACTAACTCGCGCCGCTTAAATGATTATCAGCCACATTCACACCCACTAAGGAAACAGCGACGGCTATCGGTTCACTCACCTCAATCTCTTCGGCAGCAACGAGGTCGCCCGCTCATCCAGAAATCCCGCGATCGCGGTCCACGCTCCTATCAAGTTTTCAGCCGCAGTTGGATTGAAAGGGCACTAACAGGATTTCCCCTTGCGTCTTTGATGATCTCCCTTGGGCTTACCGCTGCTTGGACTCAGGTGAATTTTCGACCCTACGCAACCCCTCAATCTTCTGTCTTACCCGCACCTGCTCCCTCAATGACGGTAGCCGAGCAGTTGTTTGGAACGCCTGACAGTCTTGGAGCGATCGCGATTGGAGTAGCTGAGGGCACTCGTACACCCGATGGCGGTAGAACCTCAATTTGGCAGCAGCATATCGATCCCGGTAACTATGCCAAAAATCAAGGCACATTTAGCTGGCAGCTTGAAGCCGCTTCCGTCGCCGATGCAGAACAAAAGGGGCTTAATCGTATCCGCCAAGAAGCAATTCCCCATTTACTCCAAGATGCTGAGACCATGGGTGTTTCCCTGAGCATGGATATTCTGGTGCAAGGTGCAGATCTATGGAATCAATCGCCCCAAGCAGGTGCAGACTTTGTTGAGAATTTGCAGCAATGCCAGCAAGGGGAAAAGCAAGAATTCGCGGTAGTCCTGTGTGCCCGTGTCAGAAGTTATGTCAATCCCAGCACAGGCGAAGTGGAAGCTGCCGGGTTTGGCAACGATCCACTAGCATTACGAGCCGACCAGCAGCGACGGATGCAAGCGATTCAAGCGACTCTCCAATAGAATCTGCGTATAGTTTACGAAGGATGAGCGGCTAGCTCGCTTCTACTTTTTGCGTGATTTGCTAGTGGATTGAAGGGATGAGGGGCGGCTGTCTCAAAGCTGTAGTGTAGAAGATGTGGGTCAAGTGAGAGAAATTGGAGTTATCTTTGCTTTAGGGTCAACTTGACAATTTTGGCAGAGTGGAACTGGGAGATCTTTATGCAGCCTGTTCAGCAGAGAGTCTTAGAAGCATTACAAAATCTATCTCCACTGGAGCAGCAAGAAGTACTGGACTTTGCAGAATTTCTTGAAAGCAAGCGGAAGACAGAAGAAAAGCTGTGTGTTCAGTTCACTGAGATGGCAAACGATCCTGACATTCAGGCAGAGTTAAAGGCTATTAATCAAGAATTTGCAGCAACCGAAATGGATGGCTTGGGGGCATTGTGACCATTCAACGCGGAGAAGTTTATTTCGTCAATCTCAATCCCGTTCAGGGCAAAGAACAAGCTGGTCAACGCCCTGTTCTGGTAATTTCGACTGACGTAATCAATCAACTGCCCCTAGTGATTACTGTGGTAGTCGGTACAAAAGGAGCGAATATACCTCGTGATTATCCAACCAATGTTCGGTTTTCACCAGAAGAAAGCGGACTGCCGCTAGAAACCATCTTTTTATGCTTCCAAATCAGGTCGCTTGATGCCAGTCGCTTTCCGCAAGAACCAGCAGGTAAATTGTCTGACAAATCAATGGGATTGATTGATTCAGCCGTTCGTTATTGCCTGGGGCTATAAAGATGAGTCCACACTAGAGAAAGTTTTCAATCCGTTCTGCCAGCCCTATGAATGGATCGCTCCACGAGCGAAATGTTCTTTATGGATAGTAATAATAGGAGCGAGGTTATCCCAAATCAATGCAGAGGCAGCGATCGCTTCTATTTCCTGCGTGATTTGCTAGTGGATTGAAGGGATGAGGGGCGATCGCCAACAAAGGGGTCACAGTGACTCCACTGCGGCTGATGCCAGGAAGCGCGGCAAATCCTTGATAGCCTCCAATCAACAGCGATCGCCAAGAGTTCGGTATCTCTTTTTCCTCAGCCTGAGCCTCAGTTGCTGATAGTTTCTCTCGCCGAGAAGCGATAAAGCCTGTGACCAGCAGTAAGCCACCCACAATCAGCATTCCCACTGACCCGCTAGCCACAGATAGGGTTTGCTTGGCTAGTTTGTAGAGTGGTATGCCCACGATGCCAGTCGCGAATGTTGCTAGAGTAACGAACCGTAATAGCTGTGCTTCCGGTTCCTGAGCAAACGGATGACGGAGTGCTGACAGCATTTGTAGAACCTCGTGTCGGAAATAGGCTAGTGCGGCGAAGAAAGAGCCGAAGGTTGCAATCAGCCCCAATGCATAGGCTTGAGTGACTGGAATTCCACCCGCGCTCAGAATCAGCAAGTTCATAGTTTTGCTACTGACGGGCAACCATTCCACAATTCCTTGCACGAGTCCGGTGAGCAAAGCGAGTAAAATATGCGAATTATCCATTAGTCTTGAGGCTCCTAGACTCTTTTGCTATCTTTTCTATCGACTCTTAAAAATTATCTTGCTGCTCGGCTTGGCTATATTCTGCTCCTACTGTTTGGCGTTTTTCTACCGTTTCAAATCTTTGGAGGCTTGGCAGAGGATGTTTGGGAGCATGGAGGCTTTCCCTTTGATGATCCAATCTTGCTAGCGATTCATTCAACGGCTCAGCCCCGCCTCGATGCTATTGCTTCAACATTGACTCAATTTGGCGTGTTTTGGGGCGTATTTCCAGCCACTCTACTGCTGATGCTGATTTTGTTTAGCCGGAGAGAATGGCGATCGCTGAGTTATGTGGTCGTGACCGCAGCGGGCAGTATTGTAATTAACCGGGTAGTCAAGCTCCTGCTTCATCGGGTTCGTCCCACCTTATGGACTTCTCCATCGCCTGAAATGGACTACGGCTTTCCCAGTGGACATGCAATGTCCAGTGTGACGTTGGTGGCAATGCTGGTTATCCTAACCTGGGACAGTCGCTGGCGATGGTTTGTGCTGATTGCAGGGTCGATGTTTGTAGTTGCAATTGGATGGACTCGGTTATATCTAGGTGTTCACTATCCCAGCGATATTTTGGCAGGATGGATGGCAGCGATAAGCTGGGCGATCGGGGTAAGCCTTCTGATTCGACCCAATCAACAACCCAAATTGGATCAATCGAAAAACTAAGCAAACTTATCACTTATGACTGAACATATTAACAATCAAAACATCATTAATGCCCATTCATAAGCATTATGTATTGTGGCATTGCTGGAGTAACGTTATACAGCGATTGCCATATCAATAAAAGCTAGAGTTGAGCCGCAGAAAAACTGATGAATAAGCTACCTAGAATAACTCTAAAAATAGCGTTAGGAAAAAAGTACGAAGTAGCTCAGCACCGAGATAGTACAATATAGTGCGCCTATAGCAACTAGGTTTAAACAGTATTTGAAAAAGCCTTGAGAATTGAAGCTCTCAAGGCTTTTTTAGGAGGATATTTTGCTGTTATTCAGGAATAAAAACCGCTTAACTCAAAACTCAAAACCTCACTACATTAGCCTTTTTTTTCTGGCATCATGCACTTGTCGCTATCGCACCCGGCAGGACCTTCGGCAAGGTTGAAGCCAGAGTCGTAGCGGCTAAGCGCTCCATAGAAATCATCGGTGCGCTGGCGGGTTTTCACTTCCGCTTCGAGGCGATCGAAGGTATCTTTGTCGATTTTCTCAAACGGTAGGCGGGGAAAGGGTGCATCAAATCGAGCAAGTAGCGCCGCGCTGATGTAGCCTTCGTCATTGGCGATCGCTTGATAAATCCGCCGTCCCAAAGGTTCCACTTCGGCTTCAGTCAGTTCCACCGTGGCGCTGGTGTTGTGGGCGGTGTAATGCTTCTGCACCTGCATGTAGAAATCAAACTGCGCCAACGCCGAAAACTGCTCAATCGGAATTTCATCGGCTCCCGGCAAGTTCGCCCAAGACACCTCCACGGGGATTTCCACGAGCCACTCAGTACAGCGATCGTCAAATGGATCGTTGAGCAAATTACCATTTTCGTCTTTGTCTGATTGAGATGGAACGATGCTGTAGCCGTAATCCAAACACGCCATCGCCACCGGATCGCTCTTCCGAAAGGTAATCCGCCGAATAAAGCGCTGGGCTTTGGGGGGGTGCCAACCCGGACTCGCGCCCGTAAGCAATGACTTAGTGCCGGCAGGTTGCACGGTGGTGCAGCGATTGGGACGCTTGATGCCGCGTTGGTCGCAATACTCCCAAATGACTTGATGAACCGTCTCTCGCCAGCGCATCAGATATGCCTGCTCTCGTTGATGAAACTCTAACCCTGCGATCGTGTTAGGTCTGCCTGCCTGCCACCAGTGCAACCATTCCACGCCAAAAGCATGAACGAAAAAGTCAAACAGTCCTGTAAATGAGACTCCGACAATCGGGTCGAGTTCGCGAGAAAACTGATAGCGGGGTTCGCCAAATTGATGATTCAGCAAGGCAGCAACGGAGAGGGCAGCGGCAGTGAAGGCTTTTTCCTGAGTTGCGTAGTCCAGTGGATCAATTTGATTGAGATGTACCTCTGATAAGTTGCAGTGAAAATCCGCCCCAATTATTTCGCCGCAATTGTGAGCCACAAATCCGTTGGCATCAAATCGAGCAGGACCAGGAACCGTGCAATCGTAAACAGGTTCCTCCCCATCCGGCACAGTATCTGTCACCGTCACCGTAAACCGTTCACGATTTAACTGGCGCTTGTAACCAGAGAGGAGCGTCTCAAGTCGCTGAGATTTTTCTGGTTCTCGAAACCCAACGATCTCCTGAAATATCAACAAGTTGTCATTGGCGATTACCAGCTCATGTTGAGCTTTACAGGAATATTCAGCCAGCTCCCGCTGAGAGTTTGGTAGCAAGCGAACCTGCTCAAAGCAACGATTTTGATAAATCGTTGAGGCAACCCCCAAGCGAAGCAACATCCGCTGCACGGCTTGCAGTCGAGGGAGATCGCTTTGAGCAAGGCGAATGCTCACGCCTTTCGTCTGGTTTCCCTGAACGCTACCATCTGCATCAAATAAACCCCTGAGAAATCCACAGTAAAACTGATAGCTTGTCTGTTCAATGTCGGTGGTAATTGTTTTTGCTTTGATCTGAAGACCATATTGAGTGGCTAACTTAAATAGCGCGGCACCGCCCACTTCGTAGTAACGATTGTGCTGGCTATAGCTGCCTTTTGCTTGGAAGTCAGGGAACGCACGTTTGCAAGTTTTTAACGCAAATTCGACCATTTCAACTTGGCGATCGCCCCAGTATCGTAGCTTCCCTTGGCGGCTGTGAGTGGCTTCATTCACTGAGAAACAACCATCCCCAATAAAGTTGCCTAAGAGCCATCCTTCATCCTCGGTTCCGGTTCCTTCCCAGGGTTGCAGACCGCGATGATTATGGATGAGAACGCGATCGCCCTGCTGAAGTTGCCCCGCTTCAACCCACTCAGTATATTGAGCTTTCTGAGTCTGACTGGTCACTTTCAGCACCTGATGATTTGCAGTCATGCGTAGCTCATGACCTTCTTGAGTTTGCAATTGAATGACAGGTTTAATGCCGCTGAAAAAGAACCCTTCTGGCGTTGTGCTAAACAATTCTCCGTTGATGTAAGTGCCATGCTGCTTGCCGATCAACTGCTTGACTTGACGTGCGCCTGCTTCCGTATGCACCCAAGTATCGGCTGTGACACAGGGGTTTAATCCATAGCGTCCAAGGCGATGCTCTAATTCGGCAGCGGACATCTGTGGATGGTGCTGTTGCAACCATGCTGGAGCAACGCCCTGATTGTATGCCTTGAGAAAATCGGTTCGCAGATCGGCATCTGTTAGCAGGTCGCTATTGGAGCGGGCGATCGCCTCTGGAGCATACTGGATTGCACCTTCACCGGAGTAAAACTGCTTGCGAACTGCATCAATGCATTCTTGCTCCGTCGGCTTTTGGTGAAAAACACGCGTATGGTTTGCCATCCGTAGCACATCCCGTTCCGCATCAATTCGCCAGTTGCCCTCAGCATCTTGCTGCCAAAGGTTGTCTTTAGCGCTGGCAAATGCAGTATCTTCGCTGTCGCTCTGCCTCATACCTGCGGACCTCCGGATATTTCCGGCAACGACGGTGGCGGCGGCTTCATCAATCAGCAGACAGCATTCTACCGAGGTTAGTTGTCGTCCGATCGCTTTGTTCAACAGTGCCGCACAACGAGCATACAAGCCAGATAGTCGAATCGGGTTGGCAACGCCCCCAAAGCCTTTCAGCACTTCTCCTTCAGGGCGGACATCGCTAACATCCACCGTCACCTGCACCGTGCCGTTAAAGCGTTCATCTGTAGCCAGTTCCAGCAAAGTTTGATAGGAAGAAACCCAGCCCTGGCGACTATCGCCCACATGAATTTGAACGGTGTTTGCCTGAATGATTATTTCGGTGCGATCGCGCCGCTTTTCTGGGTCGGTCGTGCCCACTTCGCCAATCACAGAGACTGAAATTGGGTTGCGAATTGCCGGGAGCCGTTCGATGTACTTCGGTTCTAGAATCGCTCCAGTGCCACAGCCCATCATGGCAAGATCCATCATCAGCCCAAAGGCGCGCCAGTCCACAACGTTAGTGCTAGTGCAGTTGTAGGAACCCGAAAAATTCTCAGGTTTTTCGATCCAAGAGGTGCCGCCCACCCAAAGCCACCGTCCTGAGGGCAAGGCTTTTAACTCTTGCTGCATTTGCTCAATCAAGGCAGCTTCCGCAGCGGTAAGTCTACCTAACTTTACCAGTCCGCGTGTGGTGCGTTCGACAACCACATCCCACGGTTCGCGTCCAGCCTCGGTGCGGCGGCTATAGGTGCGATAAAAAACAGGATTGGCAGTCGGTGCTGTTTTGGGAAAGGGATTGGTGGTGGAGGGAGATTCTGCGATCTCATCTGTGGGGATCGCGTCTGTGGCGACGGTTTCTTGACGGCGAATGTGGTTAAGTCGAACCATAATAAGGTCTCGCTTTGGATGGAAATTGAACGGGATGTAGCTAGATATGGGATAGAAGATTTTTAGTCTACACCATCCCTAGCGAAAAATGCTTCCAGAGTTTTAACATAGAATTGCCGCTGGGCGATCGTTTTAGTAAGTTTCCTCCTTCCAACGTCTACTCTGTGATGCGCGTACCCGTTTACAGGGGGTAATATCACACCTGTAAAAATTTAAGATCACTTCAGGAATTGGACTGAGCCGAGATGATGATCACTATAGGAACTTAAAGCGAACACCCCTTCAAATTCACCAGTTCCTACCCAACTAGGAGGTTCCCATGCAACGGAGTTCTGAATGTCCACTCTTCTTTCAAACCGCGATCGCCCTCTTTGGGTTTCTATTTTTGATCGCGATCTCTTCTTCTGTTTCTATTCCAAAAGCTCATCTTGGCAAAGCAGCAGGAACGACAATAGAAATTGCCAAGAACTTAAGTGTTTCTTACTAAAACTCGATTCCTATCATTGCTCAAATCAGGAATCTCACCGATTTAAGACGATTAACAGTACAGGATGATGATGACTATAGGAACTTAAAGCGAATATCACTCCACGTTCATAAGTTCCCAATTACTCAGGAGGTTCCCATGCAACGGAGTTCTGAATGTCCACTCTTCTTTCAAACCGCGATCGCCCTCTTTGGGTTTCTATTTTTGATCGCGATCGCTTCTTCCGTTTCTGTTCCTAAAAGCACTGTTGGCAATACGGTAGGCATTACGCTACAAGTTGCCAAAAACTTGAAAGTTTCTTTCTAAACATAGAACTTTCACTCATCCTCAAAATAGTCAGAGTCGATTTTTTTGATTTGATACTCGGATACAACTGAAAGACCCAAATTGAAGTCAGTCATATACTGGGCAAGTTCCTCACCATCGATTAGGACTATCTTTGTATCATTTTTAGGGGTATAACCCTTTGCTTGATCAGAAAATTTGGATATGTTGATGAAAATGCTTTCTTAGCTCCCTGCTTTGCCAGCGCACCCACAAATCTCTGAATTTCAGGACGACCTGCTGTAGCATTTCATGCGATTTTTGAAACTGCAAAAACCGCCAAAGGTTGCCACTGTTTTACCACCATTTCAGTTCTAGATAGCTGCGTTCTGCATAGGTTTGCTCATCTTCTGTAAGCCATTCCACCGCTTTGTAGGTGCCAAAGATGTGATCCCACCAATCGACGCCTAAGCCAAAGTTGTGATGCCACATGTTGTACTTATGATGCACATAGTGAACAGGCATTTTCATCCAAAAGCACTTAGTGGGATTTTCGTGCTGAAGCTGATGGGCATAGGAGGAAAAAGCGGCATACGTCAATGCGCCTAGACTCCAGCCAATGCCAGCAGGCAGCGAGATGAAAAACATCGGCACCAATAAAATAATCGTGCCTTTGACGTAATCCAAAAACTCCCACACAACGCCCTGCGCTTCATTGCGGCGATGGTGATCTCGGTGGCGTTCTCCTAAGCGAAGCGGTTTATGCATTAACCGATGCACCCAATATTCCACCAAGCTTGCCAATACAAAGGCGATCGCAAAGCAGCCGATTCCAAGCAACAGCGGGAGTCGTTCAATCATCTATCCGTTTCTCACGTTCACTTATTCTCACTTATTCAAAGTATATAGCGGCTCTCACGCAACGCTGTACACCTTTTGAGCCAAGTGCCAGATTTCGGGTGTCAGAGCGCCGTCTATAGGCAAGAAAGGCGATCGAGTTCTGGCGGATTAGTGACTGTTACCCCATGCCCTCAAATCCCTGCCCTATCGGGCTTATCGGGAATGCTGCAAGATATGAGTTACAGTACTCCGCACTCCCTACCCCGCACTCCGCACCCTTATTGCAAACTTTGGGGTACAGTGGGCGCAGGTTGAGGAGAAGGTTGAGGACGTTGCAACACCGCGATCGCCATCAGCCAGCCAAGCACCACCCCCACCCCGCCAAAGCGAACAATTTGCCAAAATGGTTTTTCCCAACTGAATAGACGGCTTTCCAGTTTGACTTCCAAGTCATCCAGGCTGTTTTGAATTTGCTCAAGTTCAGCTTTCAGTTCTGGTGAGGGAGCGTGTTGAAGTTGGCGCTTAATTTGCGCTTGCCGCAGTTTGAGAGGCGCTTGGGCGGTTTCGGCTTGCTGCACCTGACTATGGCGATCTTTGAGTTCCTGAAGCGATCGCTCCACCTCTGCAAGCTCCTGTTCAAAATCCAAATCATCAGTGCCAGGTGGGGACATAGTACAGTGAGAATTAATAGCACCCTTTTAGGATACTGCCCATGACGACAGTGAACGGTTTTATCCCAGTTTCAGAGTTGGACCAACCCCAGCAAGACTTGCCAAATCCCAAAGACTTTAGCGTAGAAGAACTGGCGCAAGCGCTGATGGCGAAGTTGACCATTACGGATAAAGATTGGCATCGGCTCAAGTCAAACCGGAAAGCCAGAGCCTCGGAGCAAGCGATCGCGGCGTTGGTCTTCTTACTTAAAAATCAACCCGAAGAAGCTTTACCTCGGCTGCAACAAGCAGTCAACTGGCTCGATCGCTCCATTTCTGCGCCCCCCTGCGAAACCCATGGTAAATAGGCAATGCAGCCAGTCACTTACTACCAATCGCCGCTAATTTCAACTAACACTTCACCTGCCCGTAAAAGTTCTAGGGCTTCCTGCAAAGTCGCACTTAAAATCTCTCGCAATCGTGCATTTGAAGTGTTGCCACAGGTCAGCCAGATAATTTGCGGTGGTGAGCCGATCAACCAAATCGACAAAATCGCTGTCCTTTGTGATGAAGATGACAGCTTGAGCTTTTGCTGGCTCAAAAATCTCAGGATCTTCCGCATCTCTGAGACTTATATCCCGTAAAGCGAATGCTGTTATTCCAAAAGTATTGGTGATCCAAACTGCGGTCGCAGGCGATAAATGGGCATCGATCCAGATAATCATGCAACCAATACCGGATGGTTGAGTTTACGAGATGCATATAGCAGTGCTGCTTTCAAATCCTCTGCCTCCAGATCGGGCATTTCTTCCAGAATTTCTTCAGCACCCAGCCCCATCGCAAACAAGTCTAAAACATCCGATACTCGAATTCTCATCCCTCGAATACAGGGACGACCTCCGCATTGTCTGGGATTGATGGTGATTCTCTTGAGTAGTTCTGACATGGTGATGCTCTCCGAGACGAGTTCATGCCTCAGTCTAACTATCTAGAAGCCCCCCCAATATCGTTGTTGCCCATTTCAAATCCAATGAAATAGCTATTCAAAGCTTAATAATTCTTAACCTTCTAGCTTTCACTCGCCACTCGAACTTCGTCACTCATCATTCTTTTCGTCACTTAAACTTCGTCACTCGTCATTTCTATGCGTCTTCTTCTTCCTGACCCTCATCGCGGGACGAGGCAATTAGATGAAAGGCATTCATGGGATTGGCAGTAGTTTTGCTAGTCGTCGTGACGATCGCGGCGGTTGATCCGCTGGTTTGAGCCGTTTGGAGGGCTTCTGCGACTGGATGATACAAAATCGTCATTAAACAGGAGCATCCTGCTAGCAGCAATAGATCGAGTTCTTTGCTATTAGGCTTATGAAACCGACCTTTGCGATTAGGAACTGAAGAAATGACTGAAACAGGCTGACGGCTTGACATACTTTCCTTTACCTTAACTGAACCCATTGATAGGGAGAAGATGGGAGCGATCGCCCTGTCCCTACGGAAAGGGCATAATGAAGCGAGCAACTCTTAACTAATCTTCCCTGCTGATCTAGACTGCTCAGAAAAAAACGGTTCCGAACAGAAAACACTATAACGCAGCAAGTGTTCTGCGAAGATTAGGAAAGCTAAACTGCCGATTTAAACGTGGAAAAACAAAATGTCTGAGAATTGGAGAAGTAAGGTTGTGACTGAGGGCGTGCAGCGATCGCCCAATCGCGCCATGCTGCGAGCCGTGGGTTTTGGCGATGGAGATTTTAGCAAGCCGATTGTGGGCGTTGCCAGTGCCCACAGCACCATTACCCCATGCAATATGGGCATTGCGCCCTTGGCAGCAGAGGCAGAAGCAGGCATTCGCTTGGCTGGCGGGATGCCCCAGATTTTTGGCACCATTACCGTTAGCGATGGCATTTCCATGGGCACAGAGGGAATGAAGTATTCCTTGGTGTCGCGGGATGTGATTGCCGACTCAATTGAAACGGCGTGTAATGCTCAAAGCATGGATGGCATATTGGCGATCGGCGGCTGCGATAAAAATATGCCAGGAGCCATGATTGCCATGGCGCGGATGAATATTCCGGCGCTGTTTGTGTATGGTGGCACCATCAAGCCGGGAAATTTGGCAGGCGAAGATCTGACCGTTGTTAGTTCCTTTGAAGCGGTGGGTCAATATAGCGCGGGCAGAATTGACGAAGTGCGGCTCATGGCAGTAGAGCGCAATGCCTGCCCTGGTGCGGGTTCCTGTGGCGGCATGTATACGGCAAACACGATGTCTTCAGCCTTTGAAGCCATGGGTATGAGTTTGATGTATTCCTCTACCATGTCAGCGGAAGATCCTGAAAAAGCGGAGAACACGGCACTGGCAGGAAAAGTATTGGTGGAAGCGATTCGCCATAATCTGCGTCCCCGCGATATCATCACTCGCCAGTCGATTGAGAATGCGATCGCGGTGATCATGGCGGTGGGTGGCTCGACTAATGCAGTACTGCACTTTTTGGCGATCGCTCATTCTGCTGGCGTTGACCTGAAACTGGATGATTTTGAAACCATCCGTGCCCGTGTTCCCGTGCTGTGCGATCTCAAACCCTCCGGTCGTTATGTCGCCACCGATTTGCACAAAGCGGGCGGTATTCCTCAAGTGATGAAAATGCTGTTGAACCACGGCTTAATTCATGGCGATTGCCTCACCATTGCTGGAGATACTATTGCCGAGCGCTTACAGCAGGTTCCCGATGAGCCTCGCGCTGATCAGGATGTCATTCGCCCCTGGGATAACCCCATGTACGCCACCGGACACCTGGCAATCTTGAAAGGCAATCTGGCAACCGAAGGAGCCGTCGCTAAAATCACAGGCATCAAAAAAGCACAGATCACTGGCCCCGCACGGGTGTTTGACTCTGAAGAAGCCTGTCTGGATGCGATTTTGGCAGGCAAGATCGTTGCCGGAGACGTGATTATCATTCGCTATGAAGGTCCCAAAGGCGGCCCTGGAATGCGGGAAATGCTGGCACCAACCTCTGCCATCATTGGGGCTGGTTTGGGCGATGCCGTTGGGTTGATCACCGATGGACGGTTTTCTGGTGGCACCTACGGCATGGTGGTGGGGCATGTGGCACCGGAAGCCTATGTGGGCGGCACGATCGCCCTGGTTCACGAAGGCGACTCCATCACGATTGATGCCACAGCCCGCTTATTGCAGCTCAACGTTTCTGACGAAGAACTAGATCGTCGCCGCGCCCAATGGCAAAAACCAAACCCTCGCTATACCTCTGGCGTTCTGGCGAAATATGCCACCCTGGTATCCTCCAGCAGCCTGGGTGCCGTTACCGATCTCAACGTGTCGCCTTGATAAACCGGAGTCATCGCGCCTGCATGATTTTGGATCAGGTTTGGGGTTCGCGATCGCAGGGGCATCAAGTCTCTTGCGATGGTAATGTTCTAGGTTTGTTGTTTTCCATCAGAGAAACTGGTTTGATGGAGAGGTTG
>QBMH01000062.1 GCA_003249025.1 Leptolyngbya sp.
CTTTACAACTACGAACTAGCTTTGGCTAGCTGACTTTTGCAAGAGTTCTATTGTTGGTAAAGGCGATCGCGGGTTGGTGTTGCCTAGTTTTCTGAGTTCTCAGCCGCGATCGCAGCGTCGATTTCTTCTGGGTTTTGCGCGTAGTAGGTGCGAACCGCTTTTAAGTCATCTCTAGTTAACTGGGGATAGTCGCCGAGCAAGTTTGCGTCTGAGCATCCCTGCAAGTGCAAGGCAATTAATTGCCACACGGGAATTTGAGTGCGACCGATACAAGCCGCTCCATTGCAAACTCCTGGAGTTTTTCTAATTTTTATCGTTGCCATAGCTCATCTCAATGGTTTGTAATGGTTATTAGATGTGCGTGAGATTCTTTAATACTGACAGATCCTAGAGCAAGAATTCTGCGATCGCCACCGCTGCACCATTCGCCTCAACGCCTAGAGTCACCCAATCGGCAGCAGCTTTCACGGCTTCCGGTGCATTGCCCATAGCAACTCCAATGCCTGCATACTGAATCATTTCTAGGTCATTGAAATTGTCTCCAATCACCATGACGTTTTCTGGCTGAATGCCCAAATAGTCTTCTGCCAAATATTGAACTGCTGTCCCCTTGTTGACTAAGGGATTGGTTGCTTCAACAAAAATAGGGACGGATTTTGTTAGATAGAGTTCATCAGCCGGATGGCGATCGCGCAACTCTGCCAACACCCGATCCATCAACGCCGGATCGTCTCCTAGCGCGAGTACTTTGGTTGGCTCTTGGTCAAGCAGCGATCGCAAATCCCCCACGGGAATAGGAGTGACGCTAGTGCGATAGCCGTAGTCTTTGCTATCGGGCGTGAGTTCTCGCACATAAAGCTGATCATCAATATAAAGATGAACGGAAAGCTGATCTCGCAGGGTTGGCTGTTCATAATAGTCCAGCAGTGCCGCAGCCAAGTGGGGAGCCATTGTCCAGTGTCGGTGTACCTGCTCGGTTATGGGATCTTTGATCAAGGCACCTTGATAAGCCATTAATGGCAACGTGGCACCGATCGCCTGGTGAAAGCGGAGAGCCGAACAATACATGCGCCCCGTAGCGATCGCCACCTGTATCCCGTTTGCTTGGGCGGCTTGAACTGCTTGCTTGATTGGTTCGCGAATTTCATTAGAAACCCCAGCGATCGTGCCATCAATATCAAGCACCAACAGTTGAATGGTTGCCTTAGAAGAATTAGGGGGTTGCATAGAATAATTGCTGGATGTGGTAATTGAACAAAGAACAAAAGTCATCCCATTTGATATTAAACGCGATTCCACAAAGCCGATGTTGCGCGGAGATCACGCTATCCCGATTTGATCTAGATAATCGGTAGCAAAATATGAGACAAGTAATTCTCCCCTAGCTCTGCACTACCACCGCCACACATTACCGTCACTGTGATAACTTTCTGATCGATCAATCGCGTTTCACCCGCCGATGCACCCGTTCCCGCATTCACCGGATAAGCCGGAAAGCAAGCAGCACTCAGACTAAGGCGAATCGCATGACTTTTCTGAATACAAATACAGGTCGGCTGAAGTGCGAAAGTCAGTGGGTCAGTTTTTTGTCCGGGCTGAACATGAATATAGCCCTGAGCAAAATTATAAACCTCGCCGTTGGGAGACACTGTTGACAATACGGCGCACAGATCAAAGCTCGGTGTATCGGCAGCACAATACACTTTTAGGATCACTTCTCCAATTAGATGTAATTGTTCTATTAAAGGTCCAGATGTATAGGTCAAGATATCGGTGCGGCAATCTAGTGCAGATCGCTCAAATGATCCAGTCGGAAAAGCAGCATGACTTCCCTGAGCGGGAACGGGTCGCCAAGGATCGTGAACGAGAACATCAAAGGAGTTTGGAGTTTGGGGTTTGGAGTTTTGAATTAATCTACCATTTTGGTCATCCATGCCAGCCAGTCCAGTGCTGGAAAGGTAAAAGGCGGTGGATTCGGCAGAATTCCAAGAATTAAGCGATCGCCATTGATTTGTGCCCATCTCAAATAGCTGAATCGGCGGTTCGGTGAGCAAGCCAGTATCCTTACCTTTGAGGAAGTGGTCAAACCAGCGGATTTGTAGGCGATCGCAGGGGGTCGTGGCTTCAACCCCAAAATCGATCGCGCCCACTCGCCGCCCCCAAGGTAAATGCGCCCATGCGCCCACAATCAACTGCTGACGATAGCGGCTCCGACTTGCCATCTCTTGATAAAGGTTAAAAGTACCGCGCAAAAAGGTATCAAACCAGCCGCCAATGTGGAGCATGGGCAAATCCACATCATGCAGGTAAGTTTTAGGCGAGAGATTTTCCCAGTAAGCATCTGGCTGAGGATGAGCTAGCCACTCGTGATAAAAGGAGGTGGGGTCAAGTTCGCTCAAAACCCGCGATCGCGTAGGAATCGTTTCATTAAAAGTTAAAGTCTTGGCTGCCATCGTTAGGGCACAAAAGGCGGCTTCATCCCCTTTCAATCTCGCCGTTTCAGCCGATAGTTGCAGTGCCCAACTCAAATTTGCCTGCAAACAAAAAGCACCATTTTCATATGCCCAGTCGTGATACACATCGTAGGCAAGCATGGCAGGGCAGATGGTTCTGAGTGCGGTTGGCTTGGCAGCGGCAGCATACAACTGAGTCATCCCTTGATAGGAAAAGCCGTACATGCCCACTGCGCCAGTGCTGCCAGTCAGGTTCGCCGCCCATTGCACACTGTCGTAGCCATCTTCAATTTCGTGAGCAAATAGTTTAAATTCCCCTTCTGAGGTGCCGCGCCCCCGCACATCTTGAATCACCACAATGTAGCCTTGAGCAGCGTACCAGGTGGGATGAGCGTAGACGACTGTAGACGCGATCGCCCGTCCATAGGGTTGCCGCATCAGCAGTATGGGAAACTCACCCTCCGCCGCAGGACGATACACATCTGCATCGAGTCGCACGCGATCGCGCGTCCACATTGAAACTGTTTCTTTTACAACAGATAAGTTCATCCAAAGAAATTTGAAGAGCCGAGCTTATCCTAGGGACGGCTTCTCAATCAGCGCATTTAAGATGAGAGAGTGTCAGATGAGCATTAAGTGCGATCGCACTTATCATACTTAAGAGTTAGTGGTTTGAGCCGCCAAAAGCTGCTTTAGCTTTTCTAGATCTTGCGCCCATCGAGGATCAGGCTGAACACTTTCTAAATCAGGACTAGAGGTAGCTGCCACGCCTTTACGAGCCTTATTATTAGCCCCCTTACCGGCACTTTTACGAACTCCACCCGGAACCGGAACGGACGCATTAGCAACAGGTTGCAGATCATCCTCTTTTTCTTTTGTTCGAGGGAGAGCCTTCTCAATTTTCATTGGATTGTCATTCAACACATGCCCATTGAACTTTTCAATGAATGCATCGGCTTCCTCGTCGGTTTTAACCGTCACAAAACCAAAGCCTCGACACTTATTGGTTTTCCGATCCGTGATGATCTTAGTAGAAATTGAATCAGCTAGTTCTACAAAAACAGCCTCAAGTTCTTGGCGAGTTAGCTCTTCCGACAAGTTACCTATGTATAGACGAACGGACATGAAAGATACCTCCAGAAGTTAGATATTAACTAGACAAACTTTCTCTATTAACGCAGCGGTTAACGTGGTTAGATGTGCACCAAAGATCTGACCAGACTATTTCTTGCATTAAATAAATACTTGAAACACAGTTTACTAAAGCAAAACCATGATGAATAACAAGCTCTTTGGTTGTACCAACTGAACAAAGCTGCAATAGCATAGCTGTGACGCAAGACTTGAAAATATGAATGCTGAACAAATTGAGGGGTTGCTCTAATATGTTGCTTTGCTTGAGTACCTATGCCATCCATTAAGGTATCACGGTAAGTCTGCCCCTGCCACGACGAAACAGAATTTCTGCCTGTCGATAGACTACTATTCACTTTCTTTTTTCAAGAGACGTAGTTTATCAAGCCAAAATAAACGTACTAGAAACCTCAGATCGCCCGTCTCAATTGTAGCAAAAATGTACAATCTACTTGGCGACAAATGACCTGAGAAGAAAGTCCCTTGGGTCACTTTTAGTCCTCAGCAAAAATATATCGATACAGTTCAGCCGGATCAGGCTCTGGACTTTCTAAAGCAAATTCAACGGCTTGTTCAACTTCTACCTGAATTTTCTTTTCGATCGCCTTGAGGTCATCCTGGGTGGCTAAGTTTTGTTCAATCAAATAGGCTGAAAACTTTTTGATTGGATCACGCGCAAACCAGAGTTCCTTTTCTGCTTTAGAGCGAAGTTCATCTGGATCTGCTAGAGAATGCCCCCGAAAGCGATAGGTGAGGCATTCGATCAAAGTGGGACCTTCACCAGCGCGTGCCCTTGCTACGGCTTCTTGAGCGACGGTATGAACTGCCATGATATCCATGCCATCGACTTCAACACCAGGTAAGCCAAATACACTTGCCTTTTTGTAAATTTCTGGCTGAGCGGTTGATCGGTCATGTGCCATGCCGATAGCCCACTTATTATTTTCCACCACAAATAGAATGGGTAATTTCCACAACGCCGCCATATTCAGGCATTCAAAAAACTGACCGTTGTTGGTTGTGCCATCCCCAAAAAAAGCAGCGGTCACTTGATCAGCGGTTTCATCCCCCAATACTTCCCTGCGATACTTCGATTGGAAGGCGGCTCCAGTGGCAACAGGAATTCCTTCACCAATGAAGGCAAATCCGCCTAGTAAACGATGCTCGGCAGAAAACAGATGCATGGAACCCCCGCGCCCTTTACTGCAACCGGTGGCTTTACCAAATAGCTCTGCCATGACGTTTTTCGCTGGCACCCCGGCACTGAGGGCATGGACGTGATCGCGATAGGTGCTGCAAACGTAGTCTTCACCAGGGCGCATCGCTTTGATCACTCCACTGGATATGGCTTCTTGCCCATTGTATAAGTGGACAAATCCAAACATTTTGCCGCGATAATACATTTCAGCGCACTTATCTTCAAAGAAGCGCCCTAAAATCATGTCTTCATAAAGCACCATCCCCTCTTCTTTGGTGATGGTGGCGATCGCAGATGGAAAACTGGGAACCGTCCTCTCCTGAACCATGGGCGCTCTTTTGACCTCAGACTTTCTTTAAAGAACTTCCTAGAATTTATGTTGCTGACCGGAACATTTTGCTTATTCTAGGTGTAAGCTGCCACTCTATCGAGTGAACTAACTCAATTAACTAATCCATCTCTTTAGGTATCTTGACAGGATACTGTAAGACGTTACCATAGCGTAACTTGCTTCTTACCGTTGGGGAAGTCTTCTGTGCGTATTCCGCTTGACTATTACCGAATTCTGGGCTTGCCCATTCAGGCGACCAACGACCAGTTGCGACAGGCTCATCGCGATCGCACGTTGCAGTTGCCCCGACGCGAATATTCCGATGCAGCAATTACCGTTCGGAAACAACTGATTGATCAAGCCTATGCTGTGTTATCCGATGCAGAGCATCGGCAGCGATATGATACTAGCTTTCTTGCAAAAACCTACGAGTTCTCTCCTGAGACAGATTTGCTTTCAGCCCACGCTCCCTCAGCCTATGCAGGAACTACAGATACCGCTGAAATCGATCCTCACGCTCCTAGCATCGAAATTGAACTACCTCAATTTATTGGCGCATTACTGGTCTTGCAGGAATTGGGAGAGTATGAGCTAGTCCTTAAGTTGGGGCGACCTTTCTTGACTGGAGGAACCGCCAGCCTCAAGGACGGACGCTATGGAGAGCCTGCGATTGTTTTTTCAGATATTGTGTTGACCGTCGCATCGGCATGTCTTGAACTAGGGCGAGAGCAGTGGCAGCAAACTCAATATGAAAACGCGAGTGAAGCCCTTGAAACTGGGCAACAGCTTTTGCTGCGGGAGGGGCTATTTGCGAATGTGCGTGGTGAGATTCAATCTGACTTATATCGGTTGCGTCCTTACCGCGTATTGGAGCTACTAGCCGCCTCCGAAGAGATGGTCGATGCCCGGAGTAAAGGGATTGGGCTTTTACAGGCAATGTTGCAAGATCGGGGCGGCATCGATGGAACCAATGATGACCAATCTGGGCTGAATGTGGATGATTTTTTGCGTTTTATTCAGCAAATTCGCGCTTATTTAACGGCGGAAGAGCAGCAGTACCTGTTCGAGCGGGAGGCAAATCGTCCTTCAGCGGTGGCAACCTATTTGGCAGTATATGCGTTGCTGGCAAGGGGTTTTGCCGACCATTATCCGGAATTAGTGCAGCGTGCGAGGCAATACCTAACTCGACTGAGCGATCGCCAAGATGTGAACTTGGAAAAGGCAGTCTGTTCTCTTTTGTTGGGTCAAACTGAGGAAGCAAGTCAGGCGTTGGAACTGAGCCAAGAGCAAGATTCGATCGCATTCATCCGTCAGCATTCTCAAGAATCGCCTGATCTACTGCCTGGACTGTGTTTGTATACAGAGCGCTGGTTTCAAGATGAAGTGTTTCCCCACTTCCGAGATTTAGCTCAGTGTCAAGCAGTTCTCAAGGAATATTTCGCTGATCCGCATGTACAAAGCTATTTGGAACAGTTGCCGGAGGATGCAGAAGGGCCGAAGCATCGAGTACCCGTCCACGCTTCAAAGGTTGCAGAGCTGTCAAACCGAATGGTGCCTGACCGGATAGCAGTCCCTACTTATGCTGCTATGAATGGATCGCAATCTGTTATGGACACTCCTGAACCCGCAGCGAATTCTGACGCTTATGCAAATTGGGAGCGAGAAACTGACCACGAGTCGCTAATTGCAGCGGCAAAAGCCCGAATTGCTTCCCGTTCAGGGACTGCAACCCTAACGCCCGACCTGCCCAATGGTTCGGCGATGCCAATAGCAGAGCGAGATAGCGAGGAACCTATGGATGGAAAGCAAGAATTGCCTGCACGCCCCCCTGAACAGGTTCATCGTCGCGGAGATTCCCAGAGGGATCGTTTCACGAATCGCCCCCGTTCAGGGAATGGCGGTAGTTCAAATCGAAATCACCCAAGCGATCGCTTCAGCCTTTCTCCCCAATTTGCCCGCTGGTTACTGCCCGGATTGGCACTCTTAGGAGTCGTCGCCTTGGGCTTTCTCCTCTCTTGGCTTGCCAGAGGATGGCAAAACAATTCTAAGCCAGTTGCCCAACAGCAAGACGAGCCACTATTAGTGCAGTTGGATAAACCACTGATTGACTTGGGCGATCGCGCGATCGCGCCACTCACCGCTACGACTATGGATAAAGAGTCTGCTCAAGTGGTGCTGTCTTCATGGCTTGCGGCAAAATCTAAGGCGATGGGGTCTACCTACGAGATTGATCAGCTAGATACCATCCTGGTCGATCCGAGCCTTTCAGCTTGGCGCACCGATGCAGAAGATCTAAAGCGGAATGGCGAGTACCGAGTTTATAAACATGATGTCACCGTTGAAAGCGTCGAACTATTGCCCACCAGCCTCGCCCCTGATAGCAGCACTCCTAGACCACAAGGCAGTGTTCCTGCTTCAAACGCGATCAATCCCAGTCCTGCGATCGGCAGCAGTCCATCGCCAATTGTAAATCCCACTGCAACAGACAGCCCGTCCCCACCACCGTCTGGTTCTGCTGTCGCCAATGAAGCAAAGGTCGTGGCTGATGTGAAAGAAACGACGGAAATTTATCGCAATGGTAAGGTTGACGGATCTCCCCAAACCGACAATTTACGGGTTCAGTACAATTTAGTGCGTAAAGATGGCAAATGGCGGATTCAAGACTGGCAGATGCTTTAGATCTATCTCGCACAGGATCAAACTTGGAACCTAAGCAGCAACGCTGTTTTATTGCGCTGGTGCCGCCGCCAGAAATTCAAGCGATCGCCAACACCATCAAGCACCAGTTCGCTGACGAGTATGCCAGTCAAGCCGCCCAAAAGTCGCCGCCTCATATTACGCTTCAACCGCCCTTTACCTGGATGCCGCAAGCTTTGCCCAATTTAGAGCAGCAGCTAGCCAAATTTGCCATGGAGCAATCCCCGTTTGAGGTTGAGTTAAATGGATTCGCGGCGTTTCCACCCAAAGTGATTTATATTGACGTGGTAAAAACGGTCGTTTTGCTCAATCTGCAAACAGGCTTAATGGCTAATCTGGAAGCAACCTTGGGAATTGTGGATGCACCCTCAAAGCAGCGAACTTTTACGCCCCACATGACCGTTGCATTTCGAGATTTGACCCAGCCCAATTTCAACGCGGCATGGCAAATCTTTCAAGAGCGATCGCTCCAACTTCATTTTTTGGCATCGTCCTTAAGTTTATTGATTTACGATGAACACCAATGGCACGTTTATAAAACGTTTCCATTTTTTGAAAAAGGTTACTCTCCGTAGCCGATGCTACCTAGCTTAAAAAAATAATCGGCTATGGTTTAAGTACATAAAGTTTTGTTTAGTTGCCTCACAGGAAAACCTTAGCCACTTGTTCACAGAAGGATGTTGCACCGATGACACAAGTTGCTGAACCCTCACTGCATCGAGTTGTGATTGTGGGAGGAGGCTTTGGAGGGCTATATGCAGCGAAATCCCTGCGGCGATCGCCCGTTCAGGTTACTCTGATTGACCGGCGCAATTTTCATCTATTTCAACCGCTGCTCTATCAAGTTGCCACGGGTAGCTTGTCTCCGGCCGACATTTCCTCTCCTTTGCGCGGCATTCTGAGTCATTGCAAAAACACCAGCGTTTTGATGGACGAAGTGGTAGACATCGATCCCCAGCAGCAAATCGTCAAAATGCAAGAACAGGAGATTGGCTACGATTCGCTGATTGTTGCAACGGGAGTCAGTCACCATTACTTTGGTAATGACCAGTGGAAAACCACCGCCCCCGGACTGAAGACCATTGAAGATGCGCTGGAGATACGTCGTCGGATTTTTAGTGCCTTTGAAACGGCAGAAAAAGAACTTGACCCTGAGAAGCGGCAAGCATGGTTAACCTTTGTGATTGTGGGCGGTGGACCAACCGGGGTGGAATTGGCAGGCGCGATCGCGGAACTTGCCTTTAACACTCTGAAAAAAGACTTTCGGAGTATCGATACTACCGCCGCCAAAATAATTTTGCTAGAAGGCATGGATCGCCTGTTACCGCCCTACCCGCCCGATCTCTCGGAAAAAGCCGCGATCGCTCTAACAAAACTAGGAGTCACCGTTCGCACCAAAACCCTAGTCACCAACATTGAAGACAACATTGTCACCGCGAAACAGGGCGATCAGGTTGAGCAAATTCCCGCTCGTACGATTCTTTGGGCAGCCGGGATCAAAGCGTCTGGAATGGGGAAAATTCTAGCAGACTGCACCGGAGCCAGCCTTGATCGCGTGGGTCGAGTCATGGTGGAACCCAATCTCAGCATCGCCGGACATCCCAATATTTTTGTGATTGGCGATCTGGCAAACTTTCCTCATCAAGGTGAAAAGCCGCTGCCGGGGATCGCTCCAGTTGCCGTTCAAGAAGGGAAATATCTTGCCAAATTAATTACTGAACAACTGCGCGGCAACACGCTAGCGCCTTTCCGATATGAAGAAGTTGGAAACCTCGCAGTGATCGGGCAAAATGCAGCCGTTGCAGATTTAGGCTTTGTCAAGCTATCCGGTTTTCTTGCCTGGTTTGTTTGGAGCTTTGCCCACATTTACTACCTGATTGAATTTGATAACAAACTGGTGGTGATGGTGCAGTGGGGCTGGAGTTATTTCACCCGCAATCGTGGCGCTCGGCTAATTACCGGTGAAAGTACCCTGAGTCGCGTGGAAATAGCCAGCAATGGCGATCGCCCATCGCCCGTAGAACAAAAAGCCCCAGTTGAAGTGTAAGCCGTAGATCTCTTAGCGATAATAGCCTTGATACCAATCGACAAAACGGGCAATCCCATCCGCGATAGCGGTATCCGGCGCAAACCCTAAATCGGTTGACAAAGCTTCAACATCGGCATAGGTGATCAGCACTTCCCCTGGCTGCATCGGTAGTAGGTTTAGAGTTGCCTGCCGACCCAATGCTTTTTCTAATGTTTGAATCAGCGTCATCAGTTCAATTAGCTGGTTATTGCCAATATTGTAAATTCGGTAAGGCGCTTGGCTATCGGGCTGTTCTGCCAAATTCAAACGGGAATCTACTCCCTCAGGTGGATGCAGCATCACCCGCACCACCCCTTCGATAATGTCGTCAATGTAGGTAAAATCGCGCTGCATTTTGCCAAAGTTATACACATCGATCGCCTCTCCAGCAAGAATGGCACGGGTAAATTTGAAATAAGCCATATCAGGTCTGCCCCAAGGACCATAGACTGTGAAAAATCGTAGTCCGGTTATGGGTAAGCCATACAAATGGCTGTAGGTATGGGCAATCAGTTCGCTCGCTTTTTTGGTGGCGGCATATAAAGACACGGGATGATCAGTGCGATCGCTCTCTGCAAAAGGCACTTTTGTATTGGCACCATATACCGAACTGGATGAAGCAAAAACCAGGTGCTTAATTGCCTGCTGGCGGCATCCTTCTAGCACATTCACAAAACCTGACACGTTGCTGTCCACATACGTCCAAGGATTTTGCAGAGAATAGCGGACTCCCGCCTGTGCCGCCAAATTCACCACGCAATCAAAAGACTGCTGTTGAAATAGTGCAGCCACTCCAGTGCGATCGCTTAAATCTAGCTCTTGAAACGTAAAGCCGGATTGGGGCAGCAGTTGGGCAAGGCGATCGCGCTTTAAGCCGACCGCATAATAGTCATTCAAATTATCAATACCATACACCTGCATTCCATCCTGCAACAGCCGCCGCGCCAGATGAAACCCAATAAAACCCGCCGTACCTGTCACTAAAACTTTCATCCAGTTATTCTACTTAAGCATTAAGATTTTTCTCAAAATTTTATTGAAACCAAAAGCCAGAAGCATTGACTGTGCAATAACTTCTGGCTTCTAACTCCTAATTTCTGAAAGAGTTGATGGCGACCAAGTAACCTTTCACAACCGTCTTAAAAAAGTCCACGGACGGGCGATGGCGATGGCGCTTGGGGCTGCGGCGCAGGTTGCATAAAAGGAGGCGTAGTGATCGGCTGAGGAGATAAATCCTGAGGGACTTGCAGAGGCGATTCTACATAGGGAATGAACGTTGGATCAACTTCTCGTGGAAACGCTTGAGTATCAATACAGGAACTGAGCGCGACCGGAGACGACAACCCCGCTGCACCCCGACTGATGCCCACAACACAGTTGGCATACTGCACGGGTTGCAGGCTCCGACGGCAGCTATCTAAAACTTCGCCAGCAACCGAGTCCTTTAAAGCTCGGCTGATATCTGTGACGCAAAATGCCATATCTTCGGGACGACGAACTTGGCGACAGGCATTCAGGGCATCGGCAGGCTCGTAGGGGCTAACGCTACTAATATCAACGACGCAGTTGTGCAAATTCTGTGGATATTGTGCCCGTGAACAAGCAGAAACCGCCAACTCTGTAGTGATTTTGAGATTAATCAAAGAGGAGACACAGTTTCGGTAATCGGTTTGAGAATCCTTACGAGCCGCTATCGCCGGAGAAATGGGAGCCGCGATCGCAACCAACCCAGAGAGCATTACCATGCTTGCCAAAGTTTTAGGTAAACGAGTTGCCCATACAGAAGAGATTTCAGGCAAGCGAGATGGGCGGATCGGGAGTAATTTCATACCTTTTGCAGCATTAACGACAATCCAAGACATGTAAATCAAGACGAGCAATATAAAGCGTGAAACAAGAATAACCGCAATTTAGCCAAAAGCAACGCGCAAAACCGCTCAAAGTTGAAACCGTTCAAAGTTGCGTTAATTGTCTCATATTCAAGCAATCCTCGAAAAAGACAGTAGAAGATCGCATTTCTTTTCTCTGATTACATGAAGAAATTCTAATTTTTGCTGCATAACTGATACTAAAAAGCCCATGCGTATCTTAAATTCCACATCCATTAATCAATTACAGTAAGAAAGGTGGATGATAAATTCACTGATCTGCCGAGAGGATAGCCCGTATGCATTTGAGTGAGCTTAGCCACCCTAACCAGTTACACGGTTTGTCTGTTTATCAACTTCAGCAAATTGCCCGCCAGATTCGCGAGAAGCATCTGGAAACTGTTGCTGCAATTGGTGGGCACCTGGGTCCTGGTTTAGGAGTAGTAGAACTGACAGTTGCTCTGTATCAAACTTTAGATCTCGATCGCGACAAAGTGATTTGGGACGTGGGGCATCAAGCCTATCCCCACAAAATGTTGACCGGACGTTACGCCCGATTCAACACCCTCCGCCAAAAAGATGGCATTGCCGGATATTTGAAGCGCTGCGAAAGCAAATTTGACCATTTTGGCGCGGGTCATGCGTCCACTAGCATTTCTGCGGCTCTTGGGATGGCGATCGCCCGCGATCTTCAAGGCGATAACTATAAAGTGGTAGCGGTCATTGGCGACGGCGCTTTGACGGGCGGCATGGCACTCGAAGCCATCAACCACGCCGGACATTTGCCCAAAACCAACTTGCTCGTGGTGCTTAACGATAACGAGATGTCGATTTCGCCCAACGTGGGAGCGATCCCCCGCTATCTCAACAAAATGCGGTTGAGTCCACCCGTGCAGTTCCTTGCCGAAAATCTAGAAGAACAAATCAAGCATCTGCCGTTTGTGGGAGACACCATTTCCCCTGATCTGGCGCGGATCAAAGAAGGCATGAAGCGGCTAGCGGTGCCAAAGGTTGGAGCCGTCTTTGAAGAACTAGGCTTTACCTACATGGGTCCGATCGACGGACATAACTTGGAAGAACTGGTCGCTACCTTCCAGCAGGCACACAAGCACACCGGTCCCGTTCTAGTGCATGTTGCCACGACTAAGGGCAAAGGCTATGAAGTTGCCGAAAAAGATCAAGTGGGCTATCACGCTCAAAGCCCATTTAATTTGGCGACGGGCAAGGCGATTCCCTCTAGCAAACCCAAGCCGCCTAGTTACTCTAAGGTCTTTGGCGAAACGCTCACCAAAATTGCTGAGACTAATCCCAAAGTGGTTGGCATCACGGCTGCGATGTCTACTGGAACCAGACTGGATATTTTGCAAAAGCATCTGCCTGAGCAATTTATTGATGTGGGAATTGCCGAACAGCACGCAATCACTTTGGCGGCGGGGCTTGCCTGCGAAGGAATGCGCCCGGTTGCGGTGATTTACTCCACGTTTTTACAAAGAGCCTTTGACCAAATTGTGCATGATGTCTGCATTCAAAATTTGCCCGTCTTCTTCTGTTTAGATAGAGCCGGAATCGTGGGCGCAGATGGACCGACGCACCAAGGGATGTATGACATTGCCTACATGCGCTGCATTCCCAACATGGTGATGATGGCTCCCAAGGATGAGGCTGAACTCCAGCGCATGATTGTGACGGGAATTGACCATCTGGATGGACCGATCGCCATGCGCTATCCCAGAGGCAATGGCTACGGGGTGCCGCTGATGGAAGAAGGTTGGGAACCCTTGCCCATTGGTAAAGGCGAAATTTTGCGCCAGGGGGATGACGTGTTGCTGGTTGCCTATGGCTCTATGGTCTATCCATCCATGCAGGTGGCAGAAATTTTGAGCGAACACAGCATCGAAGCCACGGTGATCAATGCTCGGTTTGCCAAGCCGCTGGATACGGAACTGATTCTGCCGTTGGCACAACAAATTGGGCGCGTGGTGACGCTGGAAGAAGGTTGTCTCCCCGGCGGTTTTGGCTCCGCGATCGCGGAAGCGCTGCTAGATGCCGAGATTGCCGTGCCGCTGACCCGGATTGGCGTTCCCGATCAACTGGTGGATCATGCTTCACCCGATCAATCGAAGGCATCGTTGGGTTTAACGCCTCCTCAAATGGCAGACCGGATCTTGAAACTGTTTGCTAAACAGCCATCAGCCGTCGCTGTTTAAAAGTCTGTGCCCGTGAAGAATGATCAGGGGTGGGTCAATTAATTGCCTACCCTTTTTTATGGGCTATTTTCCAATCCGTTTGGTTGAACCCACTCCATGGATGTTCAGATCCCCAATCACAAAGGTGTGTTTTCCAGTCGAGGCAATTTTTGTCAGGGTTTCCAAGTATTGGAAGAATTTGATGTTGTCGCCGCTTCTCCTAAATCGTCGGATTTTTACGGAATTGCAGAACCTAACGACTTGAGGAAAATAGAGAGAAAAGCACAATTTAGAGAAAAACGGCTAGATTGTGTCTTGCACGATAGAAAACTTGCTTGACTAAAGCAGAGGAGCCTTATTACATGTCTATTCACATTATTCGCCAAGCATCCCTCATTGCGGGAATCATCCTTTTATCTGCGCCCATGGCAGGACGGGCAATCTTGGTAGATCCTGCGATCGCCCAAGCGCCAGCCACCACCATGAAAGCGGGAGCTACATCTTTGATTGAGCAGTTGAAGCTAACGCCTCCTCAAAAACAGAAAATTACTACTATTCGGAGAAATCGAACCGTTGAGATCAACAAAGTGTTGACTTCAGACCAAAAAGCAAAATTTGAAGCGGCTCGTAAGTCTGGCAAAAGCACTTCAGAAACAATGGCTGCTTTAGGTTTAAAGCCCGATCAGAAAAAGAAAATCGCAGAAATTGCTAAAAATTCTGCGACTGACATTATGGGTGTATTGAATCCACAGCAAAAAAAACAGGTCGTAACCTATCTCAAACAACGGCAGGGAGGGCTGGAATAGCGCTTAGCTGCTATATCGGATTCCCTGCTCGTGGAGTTGGTGAACAAAAAACTCTTCGAGCGAGGGACGAGCCAGGTGCATATCAATCAACTGAGCGCCCATAAGCGTTAGGCTGGCAAGAAAATCTTGAGGATTGCCGAGAACCTGCCCTTGCCAGCAGGCATCCTTAAACTCCAGGTTGGCAAGGCGGTTTTTTAGCACATCGGGATTGCCGCCTTTAACTTTGGCATGATAAGCCTCGGAGGTTCCCAGAAGCTCGTCTAAAGATCCCACGCAAATCAGGTTTCCTTCGGCAAGAATGGCAACGCGATCGCAAATTAGCTCTACATCTGACAGGATGTGACTGTTAAAAAAAATGGTTTTTCCTTGCGACTTCAAGGATAGGATAATCTCGCGAATTTGAAAGCGTCCCATGGGATCAAGCCCAGACATGGGTTCATCCAGAAACACCAACTCTGGTTCATTGATTAATGCTTGCGCCATGCCAATCCGTTGCAGCATTCCTTTGGAATATTGACGCAACTGTTTACGTTTCGCTGCCGATTGCGCCAACCCCACCAAGTCCAGCAGTTCGGGAATCCGCTGGCGTTGAATAGCAGCCGGAATGCCAAACAATCCTGCTGTGAACTGAAGAATTTCCCAGCCAGTCAGGTAGTCATAAAAGTAAGCATTTTCAGGCAGGTAGCCGACTCGCTGCTTAGTGGCGCGATCGCCAATCGGACTCCCCAGCAATAAGCCTTTTCCACCAGAAGGACGCACAATCCCCAGCAGGGTTTTCAGCAGGGTGGTTTTGCCTGCGCCGTTGGGTCCGAGCAGCCCAAATGTTTCCCCTTGAAAGACTCTCAGCGTACAGCTTTTGAGTGATTCAACGGTTTGATTCAGCCAAAACCCAGTTCGATAGGCTTTACGTAACTCATAGGTTTCTACGACGGCTGGACGCTCAATAATGGCTGATTGAGCCAACGAGTCAACGACAGAGACCATAACGCCTTATTTCCTCAAACTGCCAGATTCAGAGTGTACCGTGTTTTCTATTGTTTACCGATTATGGAGAAATTCCATCAAAGTTGCTGAATTTAACAGGGTGTAAACTTAGGAATAAGAGTATTGAGGAAGTCGAGAAATGGATCGATCAAAGTTCGTTGCGATTACCACTGGGGCGATCGCGATCGGGTTGAGTGTGGGCTATCTGCTGCTGGTGCAACTCCTCGACTTTCGCGGCATGACGGCACCTGCACCCATGGGCTGGTTAGGTTTTTAATTATTCATAGTCTTCTTCATACTCATCCCAGTTGTCCGATTTCAAGGAACGAGGTTCCCAATCGTCATCCAGTTCGGCATACATTTCTAAAGGTTTTAGATTGGTTTTTGGGGCTTCTAGTTCAACCAGATCTAGTTCACGATTTTTAGCGCGATCGCTGCGAGAATTACGTGGGTTCAAGGGTGCCAGCCGTACCTGAGCCACTTCCTTAGGATATTCGGGTGCTTCCATTTCATTCTCTGTAGAATCTGACCAGAGTTCATCCAAGTGCAAGGGTTTGACAACGCGAGTAATCGCTTCTTGCACAAAAGATTTGATGAATTCATCTTTGCGGTTCAGTTGAAATTGGCGCTGCACCACTTCTGTAATACCGCCATCGCCCCAGTCTTGATCATGGCGGAAGTATTCAATAAAGCTTTTGCCAGCAATGCGGGTTAGGTAGGCGGCGGTGACTGCTTGAATCGCACGTCCGACAATGATGCCGCCAATACTCAGTTGCAGTGCTGTTGTCACCAGAGTAATGGCTCCTTTGACAATGCCCAGACCCGTTAAGGTTTTAGCTAACGACAGCGCCAACTCTCGCCCCCGTTCCATGTTGATGTCACAGCCATAGATCCGCCCAATTTCGACCACCATTTGAGCATTAACGGCAGCGGTTGCCAGCATATCCACCACCGGTAACGGCGTAGCAGCAACCACTCCAGCGCCAATCCACTGAAAGCGATCGACAATTTTGTCGGCTTGGCGGCGACGTTGACCATCAATCAACTGACGGGCTTTGTCGGCAAGCCGTTGAGATTGCAGCAGAATATTATCTGCCAGCAAATCTTCGCCTTCGGCACGCAACACCGCTACCATCCGCCGAATCAGCGGCATGATGTCGGGGTCAGGAGTGAGTGTAGCGCCGTCTTCCAGCCGCACCGATTGAGGATTGGCAGAAACCGCGATCACATCCGAGGGGGAAATAATGCCCCGGACTCGTTCTCGTAGCCGCGCCAAGATGAGTTCGCGATCGCTGTCTAAATACAAGTCCGATTTATTCAAAATCACCAGCGATCGCTTGCCAATTTCCGCCAGCATTTTCAACGGATCATATTCCGACTGGCGCAGGTCGTTATCCAGGACAAACAGCAGCAAATCGGCTTCTGTTGCCAGTTGTCGCGCCAGTTTCTCCCGTTCTGTGCCTGCTACGCCTGCTTCCAAAATTCCGGGCGTGTCCGTAATCACAATTTCCCGATTCATCCCTTTCAATTCCAGCACATAGGTTTCGCCCACTTCCGTGGTGCCCATGGGTGCGCCCACTTGCCCCACCATGCGCCCAATCAGCGCGTTGACCAAGGAAGTTTTGCCAGCCGATCCGGTGCCAAACACCACAACCTGCAAGTTGCCCTGGGAAAGGCTGTGTTCAATTTCCCGCGATCGCGTCAAAAGTTCCTGCCGTGCCACTTCATCCTGAATTTGCGATACCTGTTTCCGCACTGCCTTCAGGTTTTCTTCCGCCGCTTCCGCTTTTGCTGCGGGTACTTTGGGTGGAACTCGCCGTCGTTTTTTCTGCTGGGTGTTGGGCAAATAAAACAAGTAGTAGATCAATGCAGTGACGAGGGTGCCAATTAAGGCAATCACCACAAAGATCAATAATTGCCCCAACAAGGGATAGTAGCCCACTTGCCAAAATAGGCGTTGCAGCGATTCAGTCAGCCAGATCATCAACCCTAAGATGACGATCAGCCCAATGATTAAGGTGACGAGGCGGGGTAAACGCATAAATGAGATGCGATCGCAATCTTTAATGCCAAGCTATCTGCTCCATTCTAGAGCGATAGGCGGGTTGTGGATGGGTGGAGGCGTAAAAGTAGAAAATGGCTTTAAAGGCTCTTTAAATGCTGAAGAGGGGGAACTTGGAAGCACCCCCTCTTCAGGTAATCAGCGTTGTAGTAAAACGGTGAGCGTTAGGCTTGTCGGGTTTCTTGCATCCACTCAACCGCAACTTCGCCCTCCGCGCTCCATACTCCTCTGCTTGTTTTATGGCTTACGAATATCCTTTGCCATATTGCGGAACATATCCATACTAGAGTCCGCACGGCGACGCTCGCGCACTTGTGCTGGAGTCGGCGTTGAAGCAGTGGTGTTGGACTGAGCAGCCTCCAAAGAAGACTGTGTTGCATCCATTTTCTTTTGCTTCTTAGCGGTCATTGCCGATACTTCGGTGTTTAGGTCTGCAACGGTTCCATTGATGCTTTTTGCGTAGGTGCGCTTAATATTTTTCACCGTTCGCATATAGTCTATGTTGCCCATGCTAGTTGCACTGTCTGCATCTAAGAAATAGGCATCAGAATTTTGCTGAACTCGTTGAGGCACAGGTTTCACTTTTTCAGGCTTTGGTGCGGCTGCTTCGTCAGGTTGCCGCTTAGAAAATAAACCTCTGATAAATCCAGTCACGCTATCTCCCTACCTCTGTTTTGTTGCGATGTGTTAATCGATATAAATAATCATAACAAGAGAGGCTATCCCTTGAAAACTAGAGATTGTAAGGATTTCGAGAATTTTGAAAAGGAATTGGGCGATCGCGCACACAATTCATGTCCCAAAGTGGTATTAGGATTGCAGCGATCGCGCCATCAAGAACGGCACAATATGAGCGGCAACTTCGGCAGCGTGGTCTTGGGGTAAAGAATGGGTTGCGTCTGGCAAGGTCACCAGTTGAGCATTGGGAATCTCACGGGCGTAGGTTTCACTGTGCCAAAGGGGGATGGTGTCATCGAGATCGCCAGTAATTACTAAGGTTGGAGTTTGGAGGCGATGAATTTCTTTTTCGACAGTATCGATCGCATCTTCAGGACGAATGCGATCGACTAAAAACGATCGCGCGGCTGGCTGGCTGTTTAATTCGCCCCGCATCCAAGCAATTTTTTCGAGTGTCTCTTTTTGCCCAAACCAGTTTGAAAAAGGTTTGATTCCATTCAGCACCCAGTCTACTAAGGGCGTTTGCCAAAGAATCGGACGCAAGTGATCATAGCGTCCAGCAAAGCTGTCATCTCGAATTCCTGCTGGAGCTAGCAAGATTAATCCTTTGACCGCATTGGGATAAGCCAACGCATAAGCAGCAGCGACCCAACCGCCAAAAGAATGCCCCATGATGTAGCATGGCTCCAGTTCACGAGCCTGGATAAACTGCCGGACAAACTCAACTTCTTTGGCAACATCGTATTGAATTGCAGGTTTGGCAGAGTCGCCAAAACCCAATAAATCTAGCGCGACACAGTGTATTTGAGAACGCGTTTGAGCTTGCAGATGCGCCATCAGCGGTAGCCAGCAGTTGCCGCTACCCATAAATCCGTGCAGCATTAGCACTGGTGTTCCCTGACCTTGTTCTAGGTAAGCCGCTGGCTGAAGATTGGAGTTTTGAAGAAAGTCTAAATTAAGGTGTTGGATTTGTTTATCAGCCATATAAATTGAGAAATTTTAGATTATTCTTCTGAGTTTTCTGATGTAATTGCAGTTCCTAACTCGCTTTCAAAGGTGACTCCTTCATAGATGTCAGAGATCGCGATTTCTACTCCAATCGATGAAAGATGAATGATGGCAGAATCCAATTCATACTCTCTCAAAACCCATCCGTCATCAGTTTTAGTATGATGTTCTATATACCTTTCGTATTGATTGACTAATAGATATTCTTGGAATTCAGGAATAGAGCGATAGTAGCGAAATTTATCAGTCTTATCATAATCCTGAGTTGATTTCGATAAAATTTCGATAATCAACTTAGGGTTTAGCACCACGTCTTTTCGGTTTTCTTGAAAGATAGGTTGTCCCTGAATGACATAAACGTCAGGATAAACATAGAGACGATAGCGAGGTATCCAAACCCGCATATCTCCGGCACGAACTGTAAAATCTTTGCTGCGTGATGCAAATTTTAGCAGCGCACAGAAGTTGACAAATAATGTGTTGTGGTCAAATGAGCCGCCTGTCATCGGGACAATTTCTCCGTTCCAATACTCGCTACGAAACTCAGCGGTTTCTTCTAGAGAAAGATACTCTTCGGGGGTGTATATCTTTTGCTTAACCTGCATAGTGACTCCTGAGTGAGAGGGTGGCGATCGCTCAATTCTTATAATCCTAGCGTTTACCCTAAAAATAGCTTGTAGGCAGGATTTTGGCTTTCATCCCAATAGCGATAGCCCAGCGTCTCAAGGAATGCCTGCCATTCTGCCATTTCTTGGGGCGGCACCTGCGTTCCCACAACAATACGCCCATAGTCTGCGCCGTGGTTGCGGTAGTGAAACAAGCTGATATTCCAATTAGGACTCATGCTAGTGACGAATTGCATCAGGGCACCGGGGCGTTCGGGAAACTCAAATCGATAGAGTAATTCGTTGTGGGCTAAGGGAGAATGTCCGCCGACCATGTGCCGCAGATGTAGTTTGGTGAGTTCGTCGTCGGTGAGGTCAATGGTTTTGAAGCCGCACTGTTCAAATTTGATCACCATGGCGGCAGCATCGGCGCGGTTTTGAATTTGCACGCCAACGAAGATATGAGCCTCTTGTTGGTCAGCAATGCGGTAGCTGAATTCGGTCAGGTTGCGATCGCCCAGACATCGACAAAACTGGCGCAAACTACCCGGTGCTTCGGGAATGTTAACGGCAAAGACTGCCTCTCGCCGTTCACCAAATTCTGCCCGTTCTGCCACAAAGCGCAGGCGATCGAAGTTCATGTTGGCACCACAGGCGATCGCAATTAGAGTTTGCCCGCTGATCTGTTCCCGCTCGACGTAGGCTTTGGCAGCGGCAATCGCCAGCGCCCCGGCAGGCTCCAAGATCGATCGCGTGTCCTCAAACACATCTTTAATCGCCGCGCAGGTGGCATCCGTATCCACCAGCATTACCTCATCTACATACTGCTGGCATAAACGAAAGGTTTCCGCTCCCACTTCCCGCACTGCCACGCCATCCGCAAACAAACCTACTTGCGGCAACCGCACTCTGTGTCCTGCTTTCAACGATTGAGACATGGCATCCGCATCCACTGGCTCCACACCAATGATTTTGATTTCAGGACGAATCCGTTTGACGTAAGCCGCGATGCCAGAAATTAAACCGCCGCCCCCGATCGCCACAAAAATCGCATGAATCGGCTGCTGACACTGGCGTAAAATCTCCATCCCGATCGTGCCTTGTCCGGCAATTACATCCGGGTCATCAAACGGATGGATAAAGGTCAGCCCCTTCTCTGCCTCTAGCTGACGCGCATGGGCATAGGCATCATCATAGGTATTGCCATGCAGAATCACCTCGCCGCCTCGCGCCTTAACCGCATCAATCTTCACCTGAGGCGTAGTCACGGGCATGACAATCAGCGCCGTCGTGCCCAACTGCCGCGCCCCCAACGCCACTCCTTGAGCATGGTTCCCGGCTGAGGCTGCAATCACGCCTAACGCCAGCACCTCCGGCGGCAACTTCACCATCTTGTTATAGGCACCGCGCAACTTAAAAGAAAAGACAGACTGCATATCTTCTCGCTTTAGCAGCAGTCGATTATTCAGCCGCCTAGAAAGATTGGGCGCATAATCCAAAGCCGTTTCCTGGGCGACATCATAGACACGCGCCGTCAAAATTTGTTGCAGGTAGTCGCACATAGTGGTAGTTGAAATGCTGGATGAAAAACAATCTTACGCCACCTATAGCATGGTAATGTTATAAACTTGTTGTTTTGCCCTAAATAGATAAGCCGAACTCATAGCGATTA
>QBMH01000063.1 GCA_003249025.1 Leptolyngbya sp.
AAGATTGAACGCAAGCATTTAACCTTACGGACTCGCATTAAACGACTGGCTCGCAAAACCATTTGCTTTTCCAAGTCAGTGCTGATGCATGATGTGGTCATTGGGTTGTTTATTAATCGCTATGAGTTCGGCTTATCTATTTAGGGCAAAACAACAAGTTTATAACATTACCCACGTTGAGATAGTTGTACGCTACTTCCTGTTTAAGCTGTGCCAAAGCCTGACCGTAGATGGCTGTTTCCGATTCTAAAGCAACCAGTTCCTTGCCCATGAAAAAAGATAAAGCGCAGTAATTGTATGCACAGTACGCCGCATATTCCAGCGCACCCATCTCCAGACCGCTGTGATATCCTTCTAATAACGGTGCAAGCGACTCTCGAAGCGCATATTTCCACGGTTTGACAAATGGATATACCATGTTGATCGTGCTGGCTTTGAATCCTTGATGTTTGGATTGAGCCAGCAGATCCAGCGCCAGTTGACCCACCCGATTGCCCAAATCAATCTCGCCACTGGTGCAAAGAATCACACCGTACCAGGCGTATGCCAGGGTCGAAACAGTGGCATTGCCGTGTTGAGCGGATAGCTTGACTTGCTGACACACAATTAAGGGTAGGAGTGCTGGAACGGCTTGATAGACGGCGGCAGTCACGGCTGCCAAAAGCTGGATCACTGCCAGCGCATCAGGATCGACCATTTCCGGCAGGTTCAGCAACTCTTCCAGTTGTTTTTCTGCCAGAAGACTCTGAGTTTCTTGCAAACTCTGCCCAATATCGGCTGCACTGGGCTGGGCTGGAAACTCCATGCCAAATCGTTCCAGTACCGTGAGGGCAGTTTTAATCGCTTCGGGTTGCCGACTTTGTGCTACTTCAGCCAAGATCTTCACTTCATAGATTTTGATGGTGTCTAGCAAGCGTTGGGCTTGTTGCAGCACGATCGCCGCCAGTTGCTGCATTTGCTCAAAATCACCGCTGAGAAAAGCAACTTCAGTCGCCAATTCATATAAAGCGAGGGTCAGTGAGTAGCGATGTTGCCACCCATCGGCGGTGAGCAGTTGGATACCTCTCACTGCATAGTCCAGTGCTGATGTGTAGGCGGTTGAAGCTTTTGCCTTCTGTCCGACCCTTAAATTGAGTGTTGCTAGCTGTTCGCGATCCGCTAGGGTGACGATCAGGCTGGCTCCCTGATTCAGTTGGTTGACTATTTCAAACAGTTTTTCGTCTCGTGCGTGTGCCGGGGTTGCATCCAGCAGCCGTTGCCCAATTTTGAAGTGCGTCAGTTGTTTTTGCGGGTCAGGAATCAGAGAATAGGCGGCTTGCTGAACGCGATCGTGGAGAAATTTGTAATAACACGAGCCAGAAGCGATGACAGGTTCTTTTAACTCTTGCCTTCTGGCTTCTGGCTCCTGATAAAACTTGTAAACATCGCTTTGGGGCAGAATTAATCCTTCTTGCAACGCTTTCCATAAGTCTGAAGCGGTTTCCGTCTGGGATTTCTCGTGGACGATCGCCAATGTTACCAGATCAAATTGGTTGCCAATACACGCCGCCAGTTTTAGGATCTCCTGAGTCTCTGCTGGCAATTTCTGAAGCTGAATTGCCATGAACTCGACGATATCTTCGGTGAGGGCGAGCGATCGCACCTGAGCAACAGCACATTCCCAGTGGTTCCCCCCCAAATTAAATGTAATTAGCCCATCCTCATACAGCGCTTTCAAAAACTGCGTCGTGAAGAATGGATTGCCTTTCGTCTTGCCCACAATTAAATCGGTCAAGGGGTTTGCCAGCGCCAGCGAACAGCTTAGTGTGTCTGCCACTAACTGATTGACCGATCGCTGCGTCAGGGGAGCCAGTGTTATCGTTGCGATCGCGGCACCTGACTTTTGAAGCTGATCCACAGTCAGCATGAACGGGTGGGCGGGCGTGACTTCATTATCTCGGTAAGCACCGATAAACAAAAGATACTGGGGATTCGCTTTACCCATTAATAAATGCATCAACTTCAATGACGCAGAATCTGCCCATTGCAAATCATCAATAAAGATTACTAACGGATGTTCTGGCGTAGTGAACACCTGAACAAACCGCGAAAACAACTGATTAAACCGATTTTGAGCCGCATCTCCAGAAAGCTCAGACACCGATGGCTGAGTGCCAATGATGCGTTCCAGTTCAGGAATCACCTCAATCAACACCTGCCCATTCTCGCCCACTGCTATCAATATTTTTGTTTTCCATTGTTCCAGTTGCAAATCAGATTCTGAGAGCAATTGCCCCATCAAATCGCGAAAGGCTTGCACAAAGGCAGAAAAGGGAATGTCGCGTTGAAACTGGTCATATTTGCCTTTGATGAAGTAACCCCGCTGTCGCACAATGGGCTTATGCACTTCGTTGACGATCGCCGTTTTGCCAATGCCAGAGAACCCTGCGACAAGGATGAGTTCGCTCCCGACACTTCCCGACACCCGTTCAAAAGCTGACAATAAGGCTGCAACTTCTTGTTCGCGTCCGTAGAGCTTTTCGGGAATCAGAAAACGGTCTGTAATATCTCGTTGACCCAGGGTAAAGGCTGTGATTGTGTCTGTTTTTTGCCATTGGGTGAGGCACTGCTCCAAATCATGTTTTAATCCCAACGCACTTTGATAGCGGTCTTCGGCATTCTTTGCCATCAACTTGCTAACGATCGCGGATAGGACTGTGGGAACGGTGGAATTCAGGCGATGGCTAGCAGGCGGCTGTTTCGCAATATGACAATGCACTAACTCCATGGGGTCATTAGATTGGAACGGCAGTTGCCCCGTCAACAATTCAAAGAACGTCACGCCCAGCGAGTAATAGTCACTGCGATAGTCAATCCCCCGGTTCATCCGTCCAGTTTGTTCGGGTGATAGATAGGCAAGCGTTCCTTCTAACCCATTTGGATTTTGAATGTCTTGAGTTTCTCTGGGTAACAGTGAGGCAATGGAGAAGTCAATCAACTTAACCTGTTTTGTCTCTGGATTGATCAGAATGTTGGCAGGCTTGATATCTTTGTGGATGATGCGATGATGGTAGAGTTCGCTGAGAATGTCGCATAGCTGTAGGGCGATCGCCAAAAAATCAGCAATGGTTAATGGATCATGGATTAGGGATGAACCAGAGCTTCTTTTTTCTTGACCTCTGGCATATTTTGACAACGAAACTCCACCAAAATCTTCCATCACCAAAGCATAGCCATTGCGATAGAGTTCTAGGCTATAAGGCTTGATAATACCGACAGAGCGTAGATTTTTGGCGATCGTGTATTGATTGCGAAACTGTACCAGTTCGCTGAAACTAGGATACTCATTTCGCAACAACTTAATGACAACGAGGTGTTGATCAAATTCACGAATTCCTCGGTAAACTAATGTTTTTGTTCCGGCATAGATCTGTTCAGTAATGCAATAACCTGGCAAGTCACATTTTGCTGCTATGTTCATAGCATCCTACTCCTTTGAAAGAACAGATTTTTGAATATTGACTTAGTTTCTTTTGGTCTCCAGTATTCCCAAGAAAAAACCAGCTTTCACATAGCAGATGAAAAATGGAAAAAGAAAATCTTTGATCTTAATTCACTGCACCAATCACAGCGATTTGCTAATTAATAAATTGTTTGATGTAGAGCAGAAAATTGTTCTACATTGCAAGAACTTACTCAAAGAATTAAAAATTAGGAGTAATCTTTTTAATTTCAGATGAACGCCGTCAAACTGCCATAAGCCGTTAAACTGCTGTTCAATTAGGTTGATTATTGAATGGGAAGAGCCAGGATTCTGATCGCAGAAGATGAAATCCTAGTTGCCAGGGAAATTGAGAGTCAATTAGGCGCAATGGGCTATTCAGTAGTTGGGACTGAAATCGCGGCGGATGGAGGGCTGGCGCAAGTGGCTGAGGCATCGCCTGACTTAGTGCTGATGGATATTAATCTGTCTGGAACCCAGGATGGTATTGCCCTCGCTGGAGAAATTCGCGATCGCTTCCAGATTCCAATTGTCTACATGACCGCCTACACTGACCCCGCTACATTGGAATGGGCAAAAGCGACTCATCCCTTTGGCTATGTGCTGAAGCCATTCACTGAAACCGATTTGCGGGTGACAGTTGAACTCGCCCTATTTCGCCTGCACTCTGAAGCAACCCATCAGAACAAGCCGCGATCGCCCGCAACCAGTCCCAGCGAAAGTTCGTCTGCCAGTCCCGCCACCCTTCAGCCAAATGGGTTACCAGCCAGTAAACTCCGCAAGGTGTTGGACTATGTTGACGATCACCTCAATCAAGAGCTGAGTTTAGAGACAATGGCAAGCGAAGTTGGCTTAACCACCTATTACTTTGCGCGATTATTCAAACAATCAACGGGCAAATCCTTTCATCAATATGTGATCTATCAACGGGTGGAGCCGTCAAAACAGCTATTGCAACAATCGGAATCGGCGATCGCCCAAATTGCTGCCGAGTGTGGGTTTGCCAATCCAAGCCCTCCTGCCCTTCATTTCAAACGAATTGTGGGTGTTACCCCCAAGAACTTTCGGTACTTCTAAGCAGTGTTAGGGAGCAAACGGTATGTTAATCGCGAACTGGGACACCATCAGCCCCCTGGGAATCGTTCTTTTGGCAGGGGCGATCGGCACTCTGCTGGGTGCCTCTTTAGAACGTGCCAGAGAACGTGCTAGACAGAAGAAACAGGAACTCAGCGATCTCACCCCCACCCCCGTCGAAGCAGCCCTGCAACCGTATGAACGGGTCATTTCCTCCACACCGGATGGAGTTGCTCTCCTCGATCGCACCTACACCTATCGCCTAATCAACCAGCCCTACCTAGATTGGAACCAAAAGCGACAAGAGGAGATTGTGGGGCATACGGTCAGTGACTTATTGGGGGAAACCCTCTTCCAGTCTACTATTCAGCCCAAACTGGATCGCTGTCTTGCCGGAGAAACAATCTGCTATGGGGAATGGTTTAACTATCCCACTGGCGATGCTCCTTCGGATCTGCTTCGCCAACGCCGCTTTGTCAGCCTCACCTACTCTCCCTATACTGAAGCCGATGGCACCATTTCCGGTGTGGTGGTCAATTCCCGCGACCTGACTGACCTCAAGCAGGTCGAAGAAGCTCTGAAAGACTCTAAGGCATTTCTCAACCAGATTATTAATGTCATCTCAGATACCATCTTTGTGAAGGATGAGCAGTTTCGATTCGTTCTGGTGAATCAAGCCTTGTGTGAGGTGATGGGTATTCCTCAAGCGGCATTTTTGGGGAAGACAGACTATGACTTCTTTCCCCAAGCACAAGCCGATCATTTCCGGCAGAAGGATCAGCTTGTTTTTCAAACTGGGTTGGAAGACGTGACGGAAGAACCGCTAACAACTCCAAATGGTGACACTCACTGGTTGTTGACGAAAAAGGCGTGCTTCCAAAACGAGCGCGGGCAAAAGTTTTTAGTGGGATCAAGTCGGGATATTACACAGCGCAAACAGGCAGAAGTCGTCCTGCAACAGCAAGCCCTCCAAGAGCAAGCATTTAGCCGGGTGATCCGAACGATTCGTAACTCTCTTGATCTGGAGACCATCTTTTCAACCGCAACCCGCGAGTTTGCCGAACTGTTGCAGTTGGATTTGGTTGACATTCTCCAAGCTTTCCCAGAGCGCCATTGCTCGATCCCGATCGCCGAACATATTCGCCAACCAGATGCCCTTTCACTCCTGGGAGTTGAAATTCCCGATGACAATAATCCCATTGCCCAGCGGTTGAAACAGCGAGAAATTGTCTTGGTTGAGAACACGCATACTCTGCAAGCTCCCGTGAATCAGGCGATCGCTCAACTCCACGATCCCGTTGCCCAGTTAATGGTTCCGTTGGAAATGAATGAGACCGTCTGGGGATGCTTGATCGGGATCAAGTCTCCGTTGCCAGCCACCTTTACCGAGGATGAAATTTGTCTGGCACGTCGGTTTGCCGATCAATTAGCGATCGCCATCCAGCAGGCAAATCTCTACCAACAAGCACAACTAGAACTGACCGAACGTAAACGCATCGAAGCGGAACTCGGTGAGCGGGAAGCGGTGCTGAGAGACCTTTATCAAGCAACCTCAGACCGTCATCTCAGTTTTCAGCAAAAACTCCGGCAATTACTGGCGGTCGGCTGCCGCTACTTTCAGCTTGAAAACGGAATGGTGGCGGTTTTGGAAGCGGATATCTGTCGGGCGATCGCCACCCACTCGCCACTGCCAGACTGGGTTGAGGGTCGGGTCTACGATGTGAATCAAGCCTTTTGTGGAGAGGCGCTGCAAAGGGAAGAACCCTTCAGTATCCAGCATGTTGGCGTGACCGAGTGGCGCAACCATTCCAGTTATGCCCTCTTCGGCACCGAAACTTACATTGCCACAAAAATTCAGGTCAAAAATACCGTCCATGCCATTCTCTGCTTCACCAGCACTACCCCCTGTCCTCGCTTGATCCAACCTGCTGACAAGGAACTCATCAAACTGATGGCGCAGTGGATTGGGGGCGAAATTGAACGGCAACACGCTGAAACTGCCTTGCAACAACTGAACGAACAACTGGAACAGCGGGTACAGGCGCGCACCCAACAACTCCAACTGGCGCTTTCTGCTGCCAAAATGGGCACTTGGGAATGGGATATGCTCACCAATCGACAATCTTGGTCAGCGGAAAACTATGCCCTGTGGGGATTTTGCACCGATGCGTCGGGTCGTATTCTGGATCAAGCTGGAGTGGAAATCAGCCCGTTCCCCACCTTCGAGTTTGTCTTCAATCGGATTCATCCAGACGATCGCGAGTCTCTCCTCCAAACCATCCAGCACACCTCCAACCAGAGCCAACCTTACGAGATTGAACACCGCATTCTTTGGGACGATGACTCCATTCATTGGCGTTATAGCCGAGGGTCATATGTTTTCAATGATCAAGGAAAACCCATCAAATTGGTTGCAATTGCGATGGATATTACCGATCGCAAACAGTCAGAGGCAGAAATTCGCCGCAGTCAGGATTTGTTTGAAGCAACCTTTCAGGAGTCTGCCGATGCGATTTTTCTGGTTGATACAGTCTCCTTATTGATTGTGGATTGTAACCAGCGGGCGATCGCACTCTTTGAAGCCGATCACAAACAGAATTTGGTTGGCATTCAAGGCTACAGTATGCACAAAATCCCTTTTACAGAGGCAGAACTGGTTGCGGCGCGCCAAGAATTTAAGCTGAACGGAGTCTGGACTCAAGAGATTGAGTATCGCACGCTCAAAGGTCACTGTTTTTGGGGCAATTTTGCGTCCAAGCTGATTCAGGTGGCAGAACAGCAAATGAACTTGGTGCGTCTAACCGATATTAGCGATCGCAAACGGGTAGAAGCCGAACGCCAACAAGCAGAAGCCGCTTTGCGACAGAGTGAGGCTCGGTTCCAGTATCTTGCCGCACACATACCAGGCATCTTCTATCAATCTCTGATTCGGGCTGACGGTTCACGCCAATTCCATTACGTTAGTTCTGGTTTTCAACGCCTGTTTGAGCTTGCGCCAGCACAACTCATCGAAGATCCAAGCATTTTCTGGTCAATGGTACATCCAGACGATATGGAATCATTACAGGCGGAAGTAAGCCGCACCTTAATCACCCACGAACCCTTCCAATTTGAGTATCGAATTATTCCTGCATCGGGTCGCATCAAGTGGATTCACAATGTCGCCAGTCGAGAATACCTAGAAAACGGCGATATTGTTTCAGATGGACTGGTGCTTGACATTAGCGATCGCAAACAGACAGAAGCCGCTCTTCAAGTTAGCGAAAGCCGCCTCCGTACCTTGATTGAAGATCTTCAGGTGGGAGTTGTGGTATTCAATGCGGATCTGACACCGCAATTGTTCAACTCAAAAATTTTGGAATTAATGGAAGTGACAGCAGATGAAATGCAGCACAGCACTCTGCGTGATCCCCGCTGGGCTGTCGTGCGGGAAGACGGTTCGCCCATGCAAATCGCTGAGTATCCGATGGTGGTGGCTGCTAAAACCTGTCAGTCCGTCCTAGATGTGGTTATCGGGGTCTATCGACCAATTTCACAAGACAGGGTTTGGCTTCTGGTGACAGCAGAACCTCAGATGAATGAAATGGGCGAAGTGAAGCAGGTTATTACTACGGCAAGTGATATTAGCGATCGCAGACGCGTTGAGCAAGCACTGCGCCAGTTTGCCGGACGAGAACATTTACTCAGAACCGTTACACAACAAATTTATCAATCGCTAGATTTAGACAGCATTTTGACCTCAACAGTGAATGAAGTCCGCCAAATGCTCCAGGTCGATCGCGCCCTCATTTTTCACCTGACTTCAGATTCATCGGGTGTGGTATTAAAAGAATCAGTGCTGCCAGACTATCCAACGACCGCCGCGATGCTTTGGGAAGATGAATGTTTTCCAGCGGAATGCTACCGCTACTATCAACAGGGCAACCCGCGCGTCATTCCAGATGTCGCTGTGGATGAATGGACATCCTGTCTCGTGGATTTTATGCAAGCAGCCGGGGTGAAATCTAAAGTGGTTGCCCCGATTGTTCTGGGAATCGAAGATGCGTTGCCCCGCCTTTGGGGAATCCTCGTGGTACACAGTTGTTCCCATTATCGTCAGTGGGAACCTGCGGAAGTGGCATTATTGCAGCAAGTCGCCAACCAACTGGCGATCGCCATTCAGCAATCGGCTCTTCATCAGCAAATTCAGACAGAATTAACAGAACGCCGACAAATTGAAACGCAACTGCGAGCATCGCTGCAAGAAAAAGAAATTTTGCTCAAAGAAGTTCACCACCGGGTCAAAAACAATCTGCAAGTGATCTCCTCTGTGCTGTGGCTCCAAGCTAAAGCAACCCAGCATCCAGCCGTTTTTAATGCTCTAGTAGACACCCGCACCCGCCTCCAGGCAATGGCACTGATTCACGAAACACTCTATGAATCTACCAATTTAGAGCAGCTAAATTTTCATGACTATATTCAACGGCTATCAACCACAATTCTGGCAGCCAATAACACTCATTCCAACTCAATTCGGTTGGTCTATCAGCTACAACCCATTGTCCTCAATCTAGAAACAGCCATTCCCTGTGGTTTATTGCTCAACGAGTTGGTCAACAACGCCGTCAAACATGCCTTTCCAGATGACCGAGTCGGGGAAATTTGTATCACGCTCAAAGAACAAGTCGCTTTACAGGCTGGATTAACGCTTTCAGATTCCCCAGACTTAGCTGCCAGCCAATCAGCCCAGCCGACTCGATATATTCTGATCGTTCAGGACAATGGGGTTGGCATTCCTGCCGATGTAGACCTCAAAGCTCTAAACTCTCTAGGACTTAAGATTACTTATGATTTGACTCTACAACTGCGGGGCAGTCTAGAACTAGATTCTACCAATGGCACCCGGTTCCAATTAACCTTCTCAGCCTTGGATTATCGCAAGCGGCTTTAGCTTAAAGATAAATAACGGATTTCTAAAGTTATTCAACGGTTGTGATAATTTTTGTTCTATTAGAGATGGTTCTCGTCAAACTATAAGTGTCTGTACCCTATCCAATGCTCCGAGCCTGAGTCTTTGAACAACGATGAACCCAGACGGTGAACTCAATGCGTATGAAGTGAGTATGAAGGGGAATCAAGAGATATGGTAAAGGCTAAGGTTTTGATTGTTGAGGATGAAATCCTCGTTGCCCGCGAGATTGAAGGGTGTTTGCAGGAGCTAGGGTACGGGGTGACGGGCATTGCAGCGGATGCAGAAGTGGCGCTGCAACAAATTGCTGAGACTCAACCTGATTTAGCCCTGATTGATATTGTGATTCAGGGAGAACAGGATGGGGTTACTTTAGCGAGTCAGGTGCGCGATCGCTACCAAATTCCGATCATTTATCTCACCGCTTACGTGGATGAGCAAACCCTATCACGGGCAAAACTAACCCGCCCTTTGGGTTATATACTCAAACCCTTTAACAAAAATGACCTGCGCGTGGCGATCGAAATTGCCCTAGCTCGTCATCAAATAGAGCTAGAAGAAAAAAGCGCCATCCTTGCGCTTGTGGAGCGATACCCCAACGAGACCATGCAACCGAATACAGATGACATTACCTCTCAGTCATTTGAGTATCTTTCGATTCTCTCTCATGAACTCCGCAATCCAATTTCAGCCATTCAACTCGCGACGACGATGCTGAAAGACCATAGCGATCAAATCGATGAAGCAAAAAAGCAGCAATTGCTTCACCGGATTCAAGCGGCTACCAGCAGCATGAATCAACTGATCGAAGATGTCTTGACTCTGGGACATACCGAACATCACGCCACACCGTTTCACCCTGAAGTGACTGACGTGGTTGAGTTTTGCCAAATGCTGTTGGAGCCATTTCAGTGGGACAGGGGTAAACAACACACCATCAATTTTACGTACCAGCCAGCCAGCATTCATGCCTGTATTGATAAAAGGCTCCTTTGGTACGCTGTGAGCAACCTGCTGGGAAATGCAATTAAGTACTCACCCGATAAGGCTACTGTTACTCTGCGAGTATCCTCGACAAATGAAGAAATTTGTTTTGAGGTGCAAGATCAAGGAATTGGGATTCCCCCGGATGACTTAGAGCATTTATTTAAGCCATTTCATCGCGGCAGTAATGTCGGCAAGTTGCCGGGGACGGGACTAGGCTTGGCGATTGTTAAACGTATCGTGGAACTGCATGATGGAATCATCGATGTTGAGAGCCAAGCTGGTTGTGGCACTACCTTTAGCATGAAACTACCGCTTTAACAAATCTCATGAATCCATGAAATCCGGATTTGAGTGAAGTGCAATCGCCATTTTGCAAAAAGGAGATGACGCTTAGCCTAAAGCAACGCAAAATTGAAAACGTAAACTGAGCAACGTGGATAGTAATTATGACAATCTTGCTAGCAGGGGATGTTGGCGGCACAAAAACGATATTGCGTTTGGTGCAAGCCGAGCAAACAGAGTCCGCAAGATTGCCTTCCTTAAAAACCCTCTACGAACAAACCTATCCTAGCCGCGACTTCCCAGACCTGGTGCCGATGGTGCGGTTGTTTATGGGCAGAGCAAAGGCTGCGATCGGTGAAGAGTTGCTGCCTGAACGCGCCTGCTTTGGCATTGCGGGACCCGTTGTTCACGATACCTCAAAGCTGACGAATTTAGGCTGGGTTTTACAGGCAGACGATTTGCAGCGCAGTTTGCAGATTCCCCAGGTGAAGCTGATCAACGATTTTGCCGCGATCGGATATGGAGTGCTGGCGTTGCCGCCGGAAGATATCTGCACGTTGAGATCGGGGTCGCCTGATCCCACGGGGGCGATCGCCATCATTGGAGCCGGAACTGGGCTAGGACAGGGCTATGTCATCCCCAATCGGGGCGGCTATCGGGTGTTTGCCACCGAAGGCGGACACACTGACTTTGCTCCCCGCTCTGAACTGGAATATCAGCTTTTGCGATTTCTCAAAGAGCGGTACGATTTGGGGCGCGTGTCGGTCGAACGGGTGGTATCAGGCATGGGGATTGAATCAATCTACCTGTTCATGAGAAGTCGGGGCATCGCTGAAGATTCGCCAGAAATGGCTGAGATTTTTCAGATTTGGCAACAGGAGTGCGGCAAAGAAGAAAAAACCGTGGATTTGCCCTTAGCAATTTCTCGCCATGCTCAAGACAACCAAGATTATTTGTGTAAGGAAACAATGGATTTGTTTGTGCGCGCCTACGGAGCGGAGGCTGGCAACCTTGCCCTAAAGCTGTTGCCCTACGGGGGAGTCTATATTGCAGGCGGCATTGCTGCCAAAAACCTAGTTTTGATGCAGCGGGGCGATTTTTTAGAGGCGTTTAATGACAAAGGACGAGTGAGTAAGGCGATCGCGCAAATTCCCGTGCATGTAGTGCTAAATCCCCGCGTAGGTCTACTGGGTTCGGCGCTTTGTGCGGCTCAACTGCAAAACTAACCCAACGAATAGATGTATCGTAGAACATAACAATAATCCAAGGAACTTCGCACAATAGATTTAGGCAAGCGCAGTAGAACAGTGGACTGATTTGTTAAACACGTTGAAACAATGCGGTAGCGTCATTATGGTTGCAAGTGTAAGTAAAGAGATGGACACTCAAGCACTCTGGAAACGTTACGAAGAGTGGCTCTATTACAACGAAGGGCTGGGGCTGTATCTGGATATTAGCCGGATACGATTTACAGACTCGTTTGTAGAGACGCTTAAACCCAAATTTGAGAAAGCTTTTCGAGATATGGCGGCGTTGGAAGGCGGCGCGATCGCCAACCCCGACGAAAACCGCATGGTAGGTCATTATTGGCTACGCGATCCCGACCTTGCCCCGAGGTCACTGGGTCAGGAAATCACTGATACTCTAAAGCGGATCGAAACCTTTGCCCAGAGCGTTCATGCTGGCGAAATTGTTCCACCCGAAGCCACCCACTTTACTGATATTCTTTCCATTGGCATTGGCGGTTCTGCCTTAGGACCTCAGTTTGTGGGGGAGGCGCTGTCGCCGTTGGATTCTCCGATGCCGATTCACTTCATTGATAATACCGATCCTGCTGGAATTGATCGGGTGTTGGGCAAGCTGGGCGATCGCCTGAAAAGCACCTTGGTCATCGTCACCAGCAAATCTGGCGGCACCCCCGAAACCCGCAATGGCATGTTAGAAGTCAAACACGCCTATGAATCGCAAAACCTGAACTTCCCCAAACATGCCGTTGCCATTACCATGCAGGGTAGCAAGCTGGATGAATTAGGCGGATTGGAAGGCTGGGTAGCTGAGTTTCCCATGTTTGATTGGGTCGGCGGACGCACCTCTCAATTCTCCGCAGTCGGTCTGCTGGCAGCTTCCTTGCAGGGCATCGACGTGCGCGCCATCTTACAAGGAGCAAAGGATACGGATAGCGCCACCCGCATTCCTGACCTAAAGCAAAATCCCGCCGCCTTACTCGCCCTCGCTTGGTACTATGCCGGAAACGGCAAGGGCGAAAAAGATATGGTGATCTTGCCCTATAAAGACAGCTTGCTCTTGTTCTCGCGGTACTTGCAGCAGTTGGTGATGGAGTCTTTGGGCAAGGAAACCGATTTGGATGGCAAGGTCGTGAATCAGGGCATCGCCGTATATGGTAACAAAGGCTCCACCGACCAACACGCTTACGTCCAACAGCTACGGGAAGGCGTTCCCAACTTTTTTGCCACCTTCATTGAAGTGCTGAAAGACCGGGAAGGCGGCTCTATGGAAGTGGAAGCGGGAGTCACATCGGGCGATTATCTCTCTGGGTTGCTACAAGGCACACGCCGCGCACTTTACGATAATCGTCGCGACTCGATCGCCCTCACCATTCCCGAAGTGACCCCCTACACCGTGGGCATGTTGATTGCCCTCTATGAACGCGCTGTGGGTTTGTATGCGTCCTTGGTGAATGTCAACGCCTACCATCAGCCCGGTGTGGAAGCGGGTAAAAAGGCAGCGGCTTCAGTGCTAGATCTGCAAGCACGGGCGATCGCAGCCCTGAAGGATGCCGGTCAGTCAATATCCTTAACAGATCTAGCGGCTAAAGCAGGCGCATCTGACGAGATCGAAACGATCTACAAAATCCTGCGGCATCTAGAGGCAAACGATCGCGGCGTTCAACTACAGGGCGATCGCGCTAAGCCTTCTAGCCTCACCGTTTCTGCTGGATAGCAGTTATGAGTCAAAATAATGGGTAATTGGTGACTGTTCATCCAATTACCTATTTTTGATGTTTCACTCAGCCTATGACAAGGCGCGATCGTTTTTAGAGAGGCTCTTGCTTTAGTAAATGTGATTCTTATCATCTGATCTCGAACACTTTTATTACTATAAAAAGTCCCAATCTTGTCCACGGGCTTCAATACGTTGCGAAACTGTCAGTACTCCACCCACAGCTAATAGCGCTCCTTGAGAACAGAACAGTACGTTCGATAAATCATAATTTATCGATAGGTTTTGAGCAGCGAAATCCCCTACGACTCCGTCATACTCTTGCTTTGGGCATGGTGTGCTAGTCACTCCGAGTATCCGTCGTTCAGCAACCTTAAACCAGATCAATGTACCTTTTGGAATTGGGTTAGCAATGGCTATAGGTCTAGGTTCCCACAATATTTTGGATGCTGCTATTTCTGCGGCTTTAAGCCGTTGAGCCTGACTTTGATCAATTCCTTGAAAACTAATAAGTTGATTGATTAACTCTTCAACATCTGTATAGTAATTGTCTACGTCAATCAAGATTTCCATCTCTGTGATTTTTGCTCTCAGCAAGATTGGAAAATATAGCTCCAAAGCTTTCCGACTTACCTGTTTCTCTTTGCCATCTGCCCATGACCATAGCTCCTTTGGATCGCCTCCCTGATTCCTAGCCAAATAGTCTATTGATATGTGCGAAGTTACACAAGTACCCAATACAATAGACTTTAAAAGTTCTGCTTGAATTTGATTTAGGTTATACAAATCTGCCATTGTTATATAGGCTATCTAATGTCTGAATGCCATATTGAGCTAGTTTTACCGTCAGATATGCCAGCTTCCCCCGACATTCCTATTGATTCCAATTCGATCACAATAGCTAAATATGACTTTAATCCGAATTTGCAGATTGGAGAACAGGTTGATCTCGTTGGAGTAGATATTGTCGGCTGGGAGGGCAATCCATTTACGGCTACTGCGGTAGTGACAAAACAAAAGAAACAAATTTGTCCTAAATTAAGGGAAGGAACGGATGTATTCCGACTTTGTTACATTCTGCGTATGGTTAAAAATGACGAAGCGCGTGTAATAGCTGATCTTAAAAAACGTATTGATCCAAAATATTTTCAATCGTCTTAGCTCTAACCGTGAGAGATCGCTTCATTGCTCCTACCATTCAATAAGATAGACAATTTATTGATCAAATCGAGTCTCTTATATTTCTGTACAGGAAAATGATTAGCTCAATAGCGTCAGCAATCACGCTTCTCATAAATCGCGTTGAAACTTTAAAGTGGTCGAAAACGATAGGCGATCACCCGCTCCTTAGTTATCCATCTTCTTCGCTGTACCTCTAACGACGACAAGTATCGCAATGCCCACAGCGAAACGATTGAGCTTCGTGGGTAAATCCAAAAGCGGTGAGCAAAAACTGCCAGCGACAAGCCTTTGTATGCAGATAGTCCGTCATTTGCTGAGCGGCAGTGATATTGGACTGGCTAAATTTCGGCGATTTTGCTCCAGGCTGAAGCGTATAGTGAAACGGATCTGCCCAGTCTAAGCAGCCTGATTGGTGCAGCAGAGAAAGGGCGATCGCGCTTCCAGGGAACTGTTTGCTAACGGTAAAAACCTCCCCTTGTAACGGCAGTTTACCAACGAGATCTTGGGCGGTGCGATAGTGCTTTTGGCTTTGGGTTTCAAAAAATTGACGACGCTGTTTGTCTTGGGAATCAAGCCATCCGGTGGGTTCGCTGATCAGGGTGAGGGCATGGGCGGGGTTGCCATCTCGTCCAGCGCGTCCCACTTCTTGCACATACTCACTCAGTAAAAGCGGCGCATGGAAATGCACAATCCATCGCACATTGGACTTGTTGATGCCCATGCCAAACGCACTCGTACAGATGACAAATTGTAGGGTGTTGGCAATCCAATCTTGCTCAATCTGACGACGATCGCCCGCATACAGTCCGGCATGATAGGCTGCTGTGGAAAATCCTTGTTGGGTGAGCCATTCCGCCAGTTCTTCACCGTCCCGCCGCGATCGCACATACACCAATCCCGACTGTTTGGGGTGTGCCTGAATGAACTGAAGTAGGCGCGATCGTCGTTGGCGCGGTGTCCACACAACTTGAACAGTTAAGTCAAGATTGGCGCGATAGGGATTTTGGCGAAAGATTTGCGGTTGATTGAGTTGCAAGACCCGTTGAATGGTTTGCTGAGCAACAGGGTCAGCCGTAGCGGTAAACGCAGCGATGGCAATTTGGCTACCTGCTGGTTTTGCTTGCACCAACGCGGAACGGACTGCGCCCAGGCGATAATATGCCGGACGAAAGGTATCTCCCCACTGCACCAAACAATGGGCTTCATCCAAAACTAGCCGATTAATTTTTAACTCTGGTTTGCATAAGCGCTCCCAGACGGGTGGACTTAGCAACGTTTCTGGAGAGAGGTAGAGTAAGCGCAACCGCTGGTGTTCCACTGCCAAAAGGGTTTGTCTGGAGAGCGATCGCGCTAGTTCGCTATGCAGCAGCGCCACAGATTGTTGAAAGCGGCGATCTCGCTGATGCAACTCCTGAACTTGATTCTCCATCAATGCCACGAGCGGCGACACAACCAGCGTTAGACCGGGCTGCATCAACGCCGGAAGCTGAAAGCAAACTGATTTGCCGCCACCCGTAGGCAAAATAATCAACGCATCGCGTTGTTGCAACAAACAGTCAACGATTTCTCTCTGGGGAGAACGAAAGCTGGAATATCCCCAAATTTGCTGGAGCGTGGCTTGAATTGTTGTCTGGTTAACTGGCTGATTGGACTGTTTGATCGGTTGAGCGGTCATAGTCGTGATGCACCCTGGATTAACTTCAGAGTTCCCCCCAAAGCAAACAAACTCAACAGAAGAATAATCCAGACTCAGTACAAACGGCTTGCAGGCGATGATCCCAAGGGTCGGTGGGCAAGGTAGGCAAGTGGGCAAAATCGAACACGATGCCAATGGTAGTCTTTTGATTCCAGGGGGAGATGCTGAGTAGGCGATCGTAAAAACCACCGCCGTACCCTAAACGATAACCCTGGCGATCGCAGGCAAGGGCAGGCACCAAAATCAAATCCACGGCATCGGGCTGAATCACGGGCGAGTTAGAATGAGGTTCTAAAATACCAAAAGCCCCTTTCTGCAAGGGTAAAGAATCACTAGGGAACCATTCATGCCAGCACAATTCAGCATCTACACAGCGAGGAAATCCCCAAGTTTTAGATAGTGTAAACAACGAACTTAAATCGGGTTCTTGGCGAGTGCTAAAGTAAGCTAAAACCAGATTTGCATTGACAAATAACTGCGATGCTTTTAGATGTTCACAAAGCTGTAAACTTTGATGCTGGTAGGTTTCTAACGATAACGATTGACGAGTTTTTAGCAGCGATCGCCGGAGTTCTTTCTTATCCACGTTTCGGGTTTCGGATTTTAGGTTTCGGGCTTCGGGTTTAGCACTCCGCACTCATCTCTTGTACCGCAGTTCTCAAATTTCCCTGATGCTGACTGAGCAAGCGATCGCCTGCTTCTTTCTTCAATCCTGTCCAGTGCATCAACAGGGCGAGTTTGACATTGCGATCGCTCAGTTCTAGCAAAAAACCTGCATCTTCACGGGTGAGGTCGGTCAGGTCGCAAAGGATACGAAGGGCGCGATCGTGGAGTTTAGTGTTCGTTACTGCCACATCGACCATGCGATTCCCATACACTTTACCCAATTGCACCATCGTCCCAGTGGAAATAATATTCAGGGCAAGTTTAGTGACGGTGCCAGCTTTGAGGCGGGTGGAACCTGCAAGAATTTCGGCTCCCACTAACAGGCGAATATCAATATCAACCTCGGCACTGACTTGCTCTTTGGGAACACAGGCAATGAAAACAGTGGTGGCTCCTCGCTGTCGGGCAGCCTGCAATGCGCCGTGAACATAAGGAGTCGTGCCGCCTGCGGTAATGCCAATGACAACATCTTGAGAGGTGATCTGATGGTGAGCGATCGCGCTTGCCCCATCTTCTGGGCGGTCTTCCAAATCTTCAGAACTGCGAACCAATGCACCTGCCCCACCCGCAATAATTCCCTGCACCTGCTCTGGTGGGGTACAAAAAGTGGGCGGACATTCTGCGGCATCTAGCACGCCCAACCGTCCGCTGGTGCCTGCACCGATATAAAATAAACGCCCCCCTTTTCGCAGTGCCGCCGCCGTGCGGGTGATAGTTTCTGCCAGTTCTCCACGCGCTTCGGCGATTGCAGCAATGGTTTTCGCATCCTCTTGGATGAATAAATCCACCAGTTCCAACGGCGATCGCTGGTCTAAATCGTGGCTATTTGGGTTTGCCTGCTCTGTCAACAGATAACCGCGCTCCTGCAAATCCTTCATGCGATCGTCCTAATACTTTGTACTGCTTATAACAATCCTTCTAACTGTCGCCGAATTTGTTCCAAAGCATCTTGGGGCATGGTGCTGTCGGACTCATCTTGATCTTGATTCTCAACGGGATGACGATTGATTTGCCACTCAGTATCCTCCACATTTGTTTCAGGTGGGGCGAGTAACAGCCGTTCTGCATCAGACTGGGGCACAAATCCTTTGGGTACAAGTTGGCATTGGTAGCTAGAACTCTGGCAAAACTCCTCAATTTCTTCCTGATCAAACGCTTCTACGGTTGGCACTGGAAAATCTTGGGCTTCCAATAACAACGCATAGCGAGTTGCATCATCTTCCTCTTCAAACATCAACACAACATTATGTTCCCCAATTTGTAGGCTATGAAGACCTTCATCATTGGTTCCGGCATTAAACAACAATATAAATATACGCATAATTTCGATGATTAAAGTAGCACTTTTCAATTTTACTGGAGATTTACACCCGCACTAAAATCTATCAGGCGTTGGCAATCAATTTAGGAATTCAATCTCAATCGGAAAGCGATGCCTGGTTGCTCCACATTTTATTGAAAGCAGGGCTTACGTACTAACCAAGCTAATAAGTAACTTGAGCCTCTTGTTCAAACTGAAAATTTTGAATTATTCATAAATTTGCATAAGGTCATAGAGGCTAATGTTGACGCGATCACTGGATTGATTCACCCCCGTTGAAAGCGCAAATTGTGCAAGTTTTCTTCACTAAAAGTGCGATCGCTGGTCATTAAAATGCTTCTGCATAAATTTGAGTAGAGTCATTTTCACAAACTAATGCAGTATTTTTTCATATAGTTTTTTATATCCTTTAAAAGGGTGTTTAGCCTCTTCTAAATTGTCAGTGATTGACCTGAGAAATGACTCAATACACTCTTTTTATAGCAGCGATTTTTATACCATCACTTAACTAGATGCGCTGGTATAAAAGCGTAGAGCGAATCGCCAAAAGGCACTAGAGATCCATAAAAGTGAGACCCCCAGCAGACCCGCCGCAATCACCCAACCCAAATTCCCTCGTCCCAAGAAGGCTTCTGCTGGAATCGTGGTTAGAAACGTGACTGGAACAATGAAGGTGAAAAAGAAGCGATATGCCGTGGGATAGGCGACCATGGGAAATCGCCCTGCCTCCAATAACCCTCTTAACACTTCTGTGACGTTGTAGATTTTTACAAACCAAATGCTCATGGCTCCTAGCATGAACCATAGGCTATAAAGAATGACAAATCCAAACAAAAGCGGCACAATTCCTAACACATAAAAGTAGAGCGGCAAGCCCAAGCGATCGCCTGCATAGGCGATGATAAGTCCTCCAAATAATAAATCTGGCAATCCCCAAGGTGAAAGGGTATGGGCGGATAACCAAAACTGCGAACTGATGGGTTTTAGTAAAACAAAATCTAAAGTGCCTTGCTGAATATGGCGCACAATCCGATTGAGGTTTGGGGCTAAAAACGTAGCAGAAAATCCTTGAAGTATGGTAAATACTCCCAGCACAATCAAGCTTTGATTCCAATTCCATCCTGGAAAGGTGTAGCTGTTTTGATAAAACAGAAATAAGCCAAAGATACTACCAATTAAACCGCCAAAACTGCTGACTGCTGAGATCAAAAAATTAACGCGATATTCCAATTCTGCGGCTAAAGCAGTCGCCCAAAATAATTTCAAAACTTTTAGATAGCGTTCCATTAAAAAAACTATGAATAGTGTGGGCGATCGCGTTAGCAATTTACGTCGGACTGTTCGCAGGCACCAATGCTAACCCAACTGGTGGAACCGTCTGCCCAATGTTCTTTTTTCCAAATGGGAGCATTGTGTTTGAGCGTATCGATCGCATATTTGCAGGCTGCAAATGCCTCTGACCGATGGGGACTGCCCACTGCTACCAACACGCTGATTTCGCCCACCGCCAGCCGTCCCACTCGATGGTGAATTACCATACTCGTGACATCACTCCAAGTGGTTTGAATATCGACGGCAATTTTTTGAAACACTTGCAACGCCATTGGCTCATACGCTTGATACTCCAGTGCCACAACAGCGCTGCCCTCCGTATTGTTTCTCACCATGCCACTCATTAATACCACTGCCCCATTTGCTGGGTTATCTACCAAGCTGTAGACCTCATCCAGGGATAGGGGCGCAATCCGAATCGCAAAATGGGCAGGCTTGCGATCGTTGGGCTGGGTCGAGAGTCGTTCAGATGGGGCGATTCCCGTAGGGAGTCCTGTGGAAAGCTTCGCTAACGTTTCACGAATCGTGTCAGCCATAGTCGTTTGGTGAAAATGAAGGGTTTACTGGATCGTGCAAAACACCAGCCGATCCTATCGTAGTTTTCTGGATGAAATCTTCGAGAACATCGTTGTTTTGTCTACAACTTGTTCGGTCTTGTCCACACTATAGTAAAGTCGGTGCTTTTGAGTTCTGTGTTAGAGAATCTACCCATTAAGCCATGCTGGATATTCGTTCCTGTCCTTCGTCTGTGCAATCTTGGCTCACCCTCAAGCATAGTATTAGTAATACTTTGGATGACCTTGTTGCTATCTCTCTCAAGCCAGCATTTGATATTGGTCTGGTTTTATTTGCGCTTGGTTATTTTGGATTTCTCAGATGGGTTAAAACTCGGAAAACTTTCAAGCAATTTAGATGGCAGCGATCGCTCCCATCCATCTTTCTTGGCATTCTTTTCAGCGGCTTACTGTTGCTCTCCACGCCAGGATTAGCCCTCGCCTACCAAGGATTGGTGAGTTTAGTTCCAGGCGATACAGGTGAAACGGCTGAGGCGATCGTGATTTTAGGACGAGGCGAATTTCTTGCACCCCAACGGGCAGAAACGGCTGCAACGCTTTGGCGAAATCAGCGCGCCCCGCTGATCTTTGTCAGTGGCAACCATCAAGAGTATCTTAAGATTATCCATGAACTGAAACTGAGACAAATTCCTGATGCAGCGCTAGATGGCGAATTCTGCTCTAAAACAACTGAAGAGAACGCTGAATTTACCGCTAAAACGCTTTTTCCCCGTCATATTCGCCGAATTTTGCTTGTGACCGACCCACCTCACCTGATGCGATCGCTGCTCACTTTTCAAAGCATGGGGTTCATGGTGCTTCCTTACCCTAGCCCGTTGCCTGACGCACTGAATCGTCGCCAAAAAACCATGCTGACCTTGCAAGAATACAGCGGTTTGCTATCTTATGCCCTTCAAGGGCGCTTTTTTCCACGAGAGATGCCTCGTTAAGAAGTTATGGAAAGATGAGGGGGAAGGGAAAGGGGAAAAGGCTTAAACTCCTATTGCCTTAAGGAATCCTTACAATGAATGAAATAGCTTTGATAGCAAAAAAGCCTTCGTCATAACGACGAAGGCTTTTGAGAAAAGCTAACTAAGCGTTAGAGAGCATTACCGCGAGGTAAGACTTCTTCAGGGAAGATAAAGTTTTCGTGAATTTGGTCTTGAGGAGCCATCCAAGCCCGGATGCCTTCATTGAGCAGAATGTTCTTAGTGTAGAACGTTTCAAACTCAGGGT
>QBMH01000064.1 GCA_003249025.1 Leptolyngbya sp.
CGCCCACCCCCAGCCCAACAACATCTCCCGATCCCATTAACTACACCAAACGGCTGACCATTGATCCAGATACGACCGTGACACAGCGAGGGGTACTAAGAAGCAACGAAACCATGACTTACATTGTTTCTGGCTCCCAAAATCAAACCCTGGAAACAGTCATCAGTGGGGAAGGCGTATTAATGACCATCATTGGACCCGACGGTAGACCGGTGGACAGAAATGCTCAGCGAGTGTCTTATTGGCAAGGCTCTTTGCCCTTTAATGGCGATTATCTTGTTCAACTTAGCCCGGTACAAGGGATGAGCAATGGTCGATATGACTTGGATGTTACCCTGAGAAGTCCATCCCGACCCAGCCCAGTGCCTACTCCAACCCCTATCCCTACGCCAAGTCCTGTTGAACCTAGGATCAATGAAATTCCAGTAAACCTGTCGGACGCTCCTTCCCAACCGTTTAACGGCAGCATCAAACGTGACGTGATCAACCGCTATGTTGTATCTGCACCGCAGGGTTCTACATTGACAGCACAGATTGATAGAGGAACGCTGAGAGTTCGTAATTCCGCAGGTGTACCTGTTGCCAATGGAGTCAACTCTTGGCAGGCATCCATGAATGCCAATGGACAGTACCTTATTGATGTAGTAGGACCTGAAGGAACCAATTACACGTTAGAGTTGAGCCTTAACTAAGGAGCGCATATTGAACGCCTTACTTGTTTCTGGAACGGATACCGATGCGGGAAAAACCGTTGTCATGAGCGCCCTTGCTGCCTACTGGCAGACCTATTGGTCAACGGAGCGGTTGGGTATTTTCAAGCCGATTCAGTCTGGGGTGGGCGACTGCGAACTGTATAGCCAACTGTTTGGGTTAGACCCAGCGGCAGTCACTCCGGTTAGATTTGAAGCTCCCTTGGCTCCTCCCATTGCTGCTCAACGGGAAGGTCGCACGGTTGCGGTGGAGATTGCATGGCAGGCTTTTGAGCAATTACGCCGGAGTCGAGATTTTGTTTTAGTCGAAGGACTGGGGGGACTGGGTTCTCCAGTGACGCATGAAACCACCGTAGCGGATTTAGCCTGGGATTGGCGCTTGCCAACGGTGCTGGTGGTGCCTGTGAGATTGGGGGCGATCGCTCAAGCGGTTGCCAATGTTGCCTTAGCCCGTCAATCGAAAATTCATCTGAAAGGGATTATTCTGAACTGCGCGCAGCCCCAATCCGATGAAACAATTGCAGACTTTGCTCCGGTGAAATTGATCGAGTCATTGACAAATATTCCCGTGTTAGGAGCCTTTCCCCATGTCTCAAACTTAACGGACATCCCTCAACTGGCTCAAGCAGCATCTCAGCTTGACTTAGAGCGGCTGTTTCCAGGCAATCTTTGGAGATTTTCTGATCAAGCGGCAGGATAAGAGATTACGCTTTGGGTATCGCAACTTCTGCCGGTTTAGAAACCCCCATCCGAATTTCTGAGCAAAATGAAGCCATATTAAATCCGCCAGATTTTTTCAAAACGCTCGTGCGTAAGCGCAAGTTAGGGCTAGCAAACCATAAACGCTCTTCGGAATACAGGGTTCCGTCTTCTATAATCAGGGTTAATGATTCGTCGCTTCCGATCACATAGCGACCTGCAACGGGTGTTTTTTCAGCGGAACTCTGCTCATGTAACAGTTTCCCCTCATTGGGATTTTCAGAATCTGCAATGGGTACGAGCATCGTTGCTCCCGCATATTTTTTTTCACCCTGTTCCATCGTGCCATTCCAGGTGATTCGTGTGCCGCAAAGTGCCAATGTAGGATCAATGCGATACTGGTTGCAGAGTTTCACAACAGATGGATCTGCTTTATCTACCATTTCCATGATCAGGTCAGACTTTCCTGCTTCTAACTGTCCAACGTCAAGGTGATGACTGGTTCGTTGAGAAAACCACTTGCCATTGCTCAGTTCAAAAAACTCTACTATATTCATCGCTCGTAACAATCCCGCAATCTGCATCTCAGTCATTCATTATTGCAAGTTTCTGGAGTACTGACATCGATTGGAGATTAAATTGCCGCGCTAGCTTCGATTCGCTTGGGCAACCTAAGCCATAGAACCCAGGCAAAATCTGAGACTTATAGGCATACTGAGCAGCTACTACAGAGGTGCAATTATAAGCTGAAGGTTAGTTTAGGTTTCTAGTTCTAGTTTCTGGTTGACTATGGATGATGCAATGCGAATTCGAGAGTTGGAGCAGGAAAATTTGTCTCTTCGTCAAAAACTAGAGCAATGGGAAAAGACACGATCGCAGCTAGAAAGCCTAGTAATACAACGCACCGCAGACCTAAACCAGGTCGTTAGTCAGTTGCAACAAGAAGTTTGCGATCGCAAACAGTCAGAGGAAAAACTGCGCCGTTCTCAACAAAAACTCTCGCTGCTGTTTCAACAAACGCCTTTAGCCATCATTGAATGGAATGCGGATCAAGAAGTGCAGGAGTGGAACCCCGCCGCCGAACGAATTTTTGGGTATCAGCGGCAAGAAGCGATCGGTCGCCCCTTTGGCTTTTTGGTGCCGAAGCCGATTAGACAAGAGGTTAGTCAAATTTTGGATGAAATCAGTCAGCAGCAGCCCTCTCATCACTTGATCAATGAAAACCTAACCAAAGACGGCAAAACAATTACTTGCGAGTGGTACAACGTGCCGCTTATTGCTTCAGATGGACAAATTGTTGGCTCAGCCTCTTTAGCACTCGATATTTCCGAACGCAAACAAGCGGAAGCCAAGCTACAGGAACGAGAAGAATTCCTTCGCAGCATTTTTGATGGCGTGCAGCAAGAAATTTTTGTGTTGAATGTAACGGAAGCTGGAGACTTGCAGTTTGGCGGTTGGAACTGGTATTCCGACCAAATGATTGGGATGAAAAGCGCTGATGCGGTTGGCAAAACTCCAGAAGATGTGTTTGGTATTGAATTAGGAAACCAAGTGCGCCAGCAGTTTTCACAGTGCTTAAAACTGCGAAGTAAAGTCACCTATGAAGAGCATTTAACGCTTGAGAATCAATCGGTCTGGTTATTAACTACGCTTAATCCGCAGTTTGATGAATCAGGTAAACTTTATCGAATTGTGGGAACAGCCTTGGATATTAGCGATCGCAAACGGGCTGAAGCATTGCTCCATGAAAAAAACAGCGACTTAGAGCAAACTTTAGCCGAATTGCAGCATACTCAAACTCAATTGATCCAAAGTGAAAAAATGTCCTCATTGGGGCAATTAGTTGCAGGCGTTGCTCATGAAATTAATAATCCAGTTAACTTTATTCACGGTAATCTCAGTTATGCCCACGACTATACTCAAGACCTGATTGGCTTAGTCGAGTTGTATCAAACTCATGTGCCTAATCCACCTCAAATTATTCAAGCCGCCACTCACACGATTGATCTGGATTTTTTGAAGGGAGATTTGCCCAAAGTTCTCAGTTCAATGAAAGTTGGCTCGGAACGAATTCGTGAAATTGTGCGATCGCTGCGTACTTTCTCCCGGTTAGATGAAGCTGAATTCAAAGCGGCGGATATTCACGAAGGCATTGATAGCACCCTAATGATTTTGCAAAGCCGTCTGAAAGCGAAACCCGATAGTCCTAGCATTCAAATAGTCAAAGAGTACGGGAAGTTGCCCCTAGTGGATTGCTATCCGGGTCAGCTTAACCAGGTATTTATGAACATTCTTAGTAATGCAATTGACGCATTAGAAGAAAGTTCTCAATTACCAATATTAAGTTCTGAATTAAAAGATTCTGACCTCAATATTGAAACTCAAAATATATCCCACGGAGACGCTGTGCGTGGGCAAAGCCAGTCCGAAGGGCTGACAAAATTTAGAACTCAATCCTTTACCTCGCCCCTGATCACAATTCGCACTCATGTTCTTACCCCTAACCGCATCGCAATTCACATTACTGATAATGGATCTGGAATGGATGAGGCAGTGAGATCGCGCTTGTTCGATCCTTTTTTCACCACCAAAACAGTGGGTAAAGGGACTGGATTAGGACTTTCCATTAGCTACCAAATTGTGACGGAAAAACATAAAGGTTGGCTCAGTTGCCACTCTGCGCCAAGACAAGGAGCCAAATTTATCATTGAGATTCCCATCCATCAATCCAGCGTCAAGGGATAATCAAAGTGAGCCATCGTTCTCAAGTGAAACGATTTAATCGATTGCCCAACTTGCACAATAGAATTAGGCACTTGCAACCCACTAGAATCATCCCGTAGGAGCGCGCTCGGTGAAACATCATTTAGTTTGGTCAACTGCGATCGCCACGATCGCCTGGTTAATCCCCGCACTAACAAGCCAGTTAGCCGCATCCGTCCAAAATGAGCCTTGCTACATGGTGAACTCCGCCGGACGGCGCATTAACCTGGGAAAACTCTGTGGTACAGGCAACGCCATGCCCAATTCTAGTTCCACCAAAGGATTGTACTCGGTGCCGATCAAACGCCGTGATGGGGGAACTCCGGTAATTGATGTTACGTTTAATGGCAATCAGAAGTTTGAAATGCTTCTAGATACGGGAGCTAGCGGCACCTTGATCACTCGTTCTATGGCACGCGCTTTGCAAATTCCCATTGTTGGAACAGGACGGTTCACTATGGCGGATGGCAGAACGATTGTGATGCCCTTGGGTCGGCTTAATTCCATTTCAATTGAAGGGGCGAGGGTGAATAATGTAAATGTGGCGATTGCCAGCGATGCAAGTGACGGTTTACTAGGTCACGACTTTCTCGGTAACTACGACATTAAAATTAAGCGCGATGTCATAGAGTTCTATCCTCGATAGTATGGAACAGCGCATTTTAGGACTCGATCCAGGACTGGCAATCTTAGGCTTTGGTGCAATCCAGTGTTCCACTCCAGATTCGGGAAACCCTTGTGTTGTTGAGCAGGTGATTACCTTAGATTTTGGGGTCATTCAAACTCCGGCGGGAACCGACATGGGCGATCGCCTCCAGATGATCTACGACGATTTGCATACTGTTTTAAATCAGGTGCAACCCGATCTGATTTCCCTTGAAAAACTGTTCTTTTATCGCATGGGCAACACGATCGCCATTGCCCAAGCCCGTGGCGTGATCATGCTGGTGCTCTCACAACACAAAATGCCCTTAGTCGAGTTTACCCCAGCTCAAATTAAGCAGGCTCTGACTGGATATGGCAACGCAGAGAAATATCAGGTGCAAGAAGCCGTTGCTCGTGAACTTAATTTAGACAAGATTCCAAAGCCAGATGATGCAGCAGATGCCCTTGCGGTCGCTCTTACCGCTTGGTATCAACATTAATGTAGGGAGACACGCCAAAACCGAACCCCTAATGATTATGGATACACGCTAATGCTACTGCCACCTGCTGTGCGGATAGATGTAATAAAACAAGTTCATCTTCTCGCAGTGTGCAGGGATGTTTCCATTGCACCGAAAGAACTGCATTCACGTCATTGCGGTAGACCGCTGGTGCGATTAAATGAGCCTGAATGCCAGAAGCAGTGTAATAGTCAGCCGCTGCCAAGTTACTATCGGCGGGAATGTTGAGGGCAACTTGCATTTTTTGGCTAACGATCGCCTCTTTCGTCAAAGCATCCTTGTCTAGCCAATTTTCTAGACGATCGCCATCCCCCGTATAAATGCCGCTCACCGCAACTAAAGCTCCATCCTGCACTTGTTGTACAATGCAGCCATCAGCATGAAAGGTTTTGCCAAAAGCATCGGCGATCGACATTAGAGAAGATTCTAAATCGGTAGCCTCTTGTGCGATGTGAACAATGGCTGACAGTAAAGCGGTTTGAGATTGCGATCGCTGTAATTCTTCTGTGCGTTGCTTCAATAATTCATAAGTTTCCGCAGCCCGTTGCACCACCGCTTTTAACTCATCCGGGTTCCAAGGCTTGGTGATGTACTTGTAAACCTGCCCAGAGTTAATCGCCTCCACCAAATCTTCGACATCGGTGAAGCCTGTTAAAATAATCCGCATGGTATCGGGAAACTGAGGCACCGTGCGGCTCAAAAATTCAGTCCCCTTCATTTCGGGCATTCGCTGATCTGAAATAATCACCGCGACCTCGCCTTCCGCTGCCAGCACTTGAAGCGCATGAATGCCGCTTTCTGCCTTTAGTACTGTAAAGTCTCGACGAAAAGTGCGGTAGAGCAGATCAAGGTTGTCTGGTTCATCATCAACTACTAGCATTTTTGCTTTCTTCGGTCGCTCTACGCTCATCAACTGGCGACTAATCGCATCTAGCTCAGGAATGGTATACGTCATAGGTCTATCAATTCTCCAGCAAAACCAAAAGAAAGCATTCACCAACGGGGCAAATGAAGCATAGTCTTAGTCTTACCAAATTGCATCCGTTTATAACGCAAGCGCAAATGAAATCTAGAAAGTCAGCGGAGTAAAAAGAGTACTGCTAAGGATGCAACTTGGCAGGTTGAGTTGAGATGACAATCTGAGCGTCATAAGCAGAAAAATCGTAGACAGGCTGATGAGACATTTGGGTTAAGTAGCCCATGTAATTATTCATCAAAAAATAAACACCAACCAGAGCGGCAGCAGAAAACGCGACGAGGGTGCCTGCCAGCATTAATGAAAATTCTTGACGATCGAGGGCTTCTTGCATGAGATGCAAAGACCAGGCAACTAGCGCGATCGCGATAATAAGAAGAATAATTAGCATATGTTACACATCGTAACAGCTACTCAGGAAATGGGGCAGGCGATCGTATAGGAATTTTACGGTCTGTCAAATAAGACTTAATTTGTTCAACGCTCAGTTGCCCATAGTGCAGCAGGGAGGCAAGTAAAGCGGCTTCGGCTTTGCCTTCAGTCAGGGCTGCAAAAATATGCTCACAGTTGCCTGCGCCCCCAGAGGCAATCACAGGGATTTCTACCTGTTCTGCAATGGCACGAGTGAGCGCTAAGTCATAACCAGCCTGGGTTCCATCCGCATCCATGCTGGTCACCAACAGTTCACCCGCGCCCCGTTTTGCTAATTCCACTGCCCAGGCGATCGCGTCTAGCCCGGTATTCTCTCGTCCACCGCGCACAAATACATCCCAGCCTGGATTCGTGGAATCAGGGCGGCGGCGGGCATCGATCGCCACCACAATACATTGATTGCCAAAGCGATCGCTGGCACGGTCAATCAAACCAGGATCACGCACAGCGGCAGAGTTGATGCTGACCTTATCAGCGCCCGCTCGTAACAATTGTTTAATCGTTTCTAAGCTTTGAATGCCGCCACCGACCGTCAGCGGAATGAAAACTTGCTCGGCGGTGCGATAGACCACATCAAAAATGATATTTCGATCTTCGTGAGTGGCAGTAATGTCTAAAAAAACTAACTCATCGGCTCCCGCTTGATTGTAAATCTGGGCAAGTTCTACCGGGTCACCCGCATCTCGCAAATTGACAAAGTTTACTCCTTTGACCACGCGTCCCGCTTTCACATCCAAACAGGGCAGAATTCGTTTTGCCAGCATGACTATGAGTGTGCCCTTAGAAATTAAGTCCCTTGAATTTTAGCGGTAATTGGTGATTTGACTGGCTAAATCGATCGCAAGACGCTGATAAACTGGTGTTTGATTTATCCTTCGGAGTTGCAATGGAAGTCGGTCAGAAAGTTCGTGTGCGCCGCTTGCGCGATCGCGTCAATGACGAAATTGTGAATAAACTGGGTCAAATAGGGACGATTCAAAATTACAAAATGACAGACGGTAGCGGTGTGGGTTGGCTGGTTCAATTTGAGGATAAGTTTTCTACCTGGTTTTTTGAAGATGAAATTGAGCTAGCCTAGGGATTGCTTTGTCTTTTGTGAGCTAAAGAATCGATGGCTTTGATCTTGACGTTTTTAGGAAAAGGCGGCGTAGGGCGAACGACGATCGCGATCGCGGCAGCAAAGCGTTTGGCGGGGCAAGGAAAGCGTGTGCTGTTTGCCACCCAAGATGCCGGACCTGCCGCTGGACTATTAATCGGCTCATCTTTAGAAGCAGAGCCAACGATGCTAGAACCCAATTTGGACGCAGTGCAACTTCAAGCCGCCGTTTTGCTAGAGCGCAGTTGGGAAGAACTTAAAAAAATAGAATCTCAATATCTACGAACTCCATTTTTTAAAGAAGTCTATGGGCAAGAACTCAGCGTTCTGCCAGGAATGGATGGCGCTTTGGTGCTGAATGCTATTCGAGAATATGAGGCGAGCGGCAAATACGACGTGATTGTGTTTGATGGCGCAGGCGATCAGGCTATGTTGCGCCTGTTGGGAATGCCCGAAAGCTTGAGTTGGTATACGCGACGCTTCCGGCAAGTGTTTGCCAATTCCGATTTGGGTCGAACGGTGTCGCCCTTTTTGCAGCCGATCGCCGCTGCCGTGCTGAATGTGAGTTGGACAGGAGATTTGTTTGACCAACCCGCGACCCAGCAAATGAATAATTTGTTTGATCAGGGAAAAGCTGCCCTTGCCGACCCTAACCGCGTAGCGGCGTATTTAATTACTACACCGGATGAAGCGGCTGTTTCCACTGCCAAATATCTGTGGGGTGCGGCTCAGCAAGCTGGAGTGACCGTGGGTGGGGTGATTGTGAATCGGGCGGAAGATGGCAGTGAGATCGCAGCGCTGTTTGAGCCACTGCCCGTCACTTCGGTCTCTAGCCAGCCTAGTTCTAGTTGGCAACCCATGATTGAGGCTCTGCCCAATTTTGACCAAGCAGCCCAAGCTCCACGCCCCATGGCTGTCAATGTTGCAGAACGCAAAGTGAGTTTGTTTTTACCAGGATTCGATCGCAAGCAGGTTAAGCTAACGCAGTATGGACCTGAAATTACGATCGAAGCAGGTGATCAGCGTCGTAATATCTCTTTGCCGCCTGAACTCAGCGGTAAGCCTGTTGCTGGTGCCAAGTTTCAAGATGGCTTTTTAATCATTTCGTTTTAGCCCATCCTTCTTCTCGTCCACTTTCTCGTACATCCTGAATTAGTATGGCTGACTCGAACCCATCCCCATCTCCGCTAGAACCCTCGATTCCGATTATTGATGAAACGACGCTAGGAAGCGATTCCGGTACGGATCGTTTTACGAATCGCAACAGCCAAGCCCGTCAGCTTTTGGGCATGAAAGGCGCTCAGGTGGGAGAAACCTCTATTTGGAAGCTCCGCCTCCAGTTAATGAAACCCATCACCTGGATTCCCCTAATTTGGGGTGTGGTGTGTGGAGCGGCTTCTTCGGGTAATTACTATTGGTCGCTAGAAAATGTCTTGATTGCGGCGGCTTGTATGCTGATGTCGGGTCCGCTCTTGGCGGGTTACACCCAAACCATGAACGATTTTTACGATCGCGATATTGATGCGATTAATGAACCCTATCGCCCCATTCCCTCTGGTGCAATTTCCATTCCTCAGGTGGTCACCCAGATTTTGGTTCTGTTCGCGGCAGGTATTGGGGTTGCCTATGCACTCGACTTGTGGGCAGGGCATTCTTTCCCAATCTTGACGGTGCTGGCATTGGGCGGCTCTTTTTTGTCCTATATTTACTCTGCGCCCCCGCTGAAGTTGAAGAAAAATGGCTGGTTGGGCAACTATGCGTTGGGTGCTAGCTATATTGCGCTACCGTGGTGGGCGGGGCAAGCGCTGTTTGGTCAACTGACCCCCACGATTATGGTGCTAACCTTATTTTATAGCTTGGCAGGATTGGGGATTGCCGTCGTGAATGACTTCAAAAGCGTAGAGGGCGATCGCCAACTCGGCTTGCAATCGCTGCCCGTGATGTTTGGCATTGACACCGCTGCCTGGATTTGTGTACTAATGATTGATCTATTCCAAGCAGGTATTGCCCTCTACTTAATCTACATTCATCAGAATTTATATGCTGCTATGCTGCTGTTACTGATCATTCCCCAAATCACATTCCAGGATATGTATTTTCTTCGTAATCCTTTGGAAAATGATGTTAAATATCAAGCCAGCGCTCAGCCGTTTCTCGTTTTGGGAATGCTGGTAGCTGCTATCGCCTTGGGTCATTCAATTAATTTAATAAACGCTTAATTTTTGGTATCATCAAGTCCATTGAATCAGCGATATTTGAGCAGCCGTTCCGTGGTGGTGAGGTTTTAGTGGGCGATTTCATCTCGAAGCTGAAAAGCTTGTCGGACAAGAGCGGTAACGCTCAAGCGCAAAAAAATGGCGTTGCATCGGAGAGTGTGCCGTCTTCCTCCAATGGAAGTCAGCAGGAACCTGATCACCTGGAATCGACTCCACCTCCTGCAACCCGTTCGCCCTTACAAAAGCTTTCATCAGCACTTAAACTGCCGCTGATTGCTGAAAAAGCAACAGCAGTGACCCGACTTTCCTATCAAGATCGTTCAATTTATCGCCACAAACGCCTTTGGTTGGGACTTCTAGGGCTGGCGGCTGGTGGCGGCTTGGCATGGGGCTATTGGTCTTTAGAGCGCACTTTACCCAGTACGGATGATATTCCAAAGTTTGTGCGGCGTGGCACTTTGACGATCAAAGCGGCAGACGGGACTATCTTGCAGCAGCAAGGCCCTGCAACCCGCGAAAAGCTGACTTATCAGCAATTGCCCGAACAATTGGTACATGCTTTTATCGCATCAGAGGATCGTCGTTTTTACCAGCACAGCGGTATTGATTTTTTATCTATCGGACGGGCGATCGCTAAAAATGTGGTAGCACGAGACGTGGTAGAAGGGGCAAGCACGATTACTCAGCAGTTAGCCCGGATTGTTTACTTAAACCAAGAGCAGAGCCTCAAGCGCAAAGTGCAAGAAGCCATGATGGCTCAAAAAATCAACCGGGAACTATCGAAAGAAATGATCCTGGAGCGCTATCTAAATTTGGTCTACTTGGGATCAGGTGCCTATGGCGTAGGTGATGCTGCCTGGGTATTTTTTGGTAAGTCAGTCGATCAATTAACCCTAGCTGAAACTGCCACGATCGCCGGATTGCCTCCTGCGCCGAGTGCCTACTCGCCTCTAGTTGATCTGAAAGCAGCCCAAGAACGGCGCGACATTGTGCTAGCCCGCATGGTAGAAGCAGGCTACATTACCGAAGTCGAAGCTAGTACTGCTAAAGCAGAAAAGCTCACGATTAAGCCCAGCATCCCGAAAAAGATCTACAGCGATACGCCCTATTTCACAACCTATGTGCAGCAACAGTTGCCAAAATACGTTTCTAAAGAGGTTTTGGAGGAAGGGGGCTTAACAGTAGACACGACCCTCAATCTACCGTGGCAAAAGAAAGCGGATAGTGTGATTTTGGGCGCGATCAAAAATATTGGTCCTTATGAAGGCTTCGGACAGGCGGCGATGATGGTGATTGATCCCAAGACAGGGGAAATCCGAGCGATGGTGGGCGGTGATGATTATAAAAAGAGTCAGTTTAATCGGGCAACTCAAGCGCAACGTCAACCCGGCTCGTCATTCAAAACTATTGTTTACACCACAGCTTTAGCCGCAGGTTTTTCGCCTAATGATGGGTATTTGGATGCCACCTATATGGTGGATGGCTATAAGCCGAGAAACTCCAATCGTAAACATGCGGGTTGGATGTCGATGCGAGATGCGATCGCCCAATCAGTCAACGTCGTTGCGGTGAAGGTGCTGATTGATGTTGGCTTTGAACCCACTATCAAAATGGCAAAAGCAATGGGGATTAAATCCAAGCTTTTACCGACCTACTCCTTAGCCCTTGGCTCCTCAGAAGTGAATTTGTTGGAACTCACTAATGCCTATGCAACCCTGGCAAACAAAGGCAATTTTATTGAAGCTCATGCAATTCGGCGGATCTTCGATCGCAAAGGTCGAGTCATCTACGATGCCAGCTTCAAGCCAAAACAGGTTGTTGATCCAGGCACTGTGGCTATCATTACCTGGATGCTACGGGGTGTGATTAGCGGTGGCACCGGACGACCGGCAGCGTTGGATCGACCAGTTGCCGGAAAAACCGGAACCTCTGAGAATGCTCGCGACCTCTGGTTTATTGGCTTTATTCCCCAAGTCGTTGCAGGCGTATGGCTGGGCAATGATGATAATCAACCCACAGGAAGCGCGAGTGCAACGGCGGCAGAACTTTGGCACAACTTTATGGTGTCTGCAACCAAAGGAATGGCGGTTGAAAAATTTGCAGAGTTGCCGAAGCTAGAAGGACGAAAGGGCAGCATCAAAGCGAAGCCCGTCCGCCCCAACTCAACAAAAACAGGATTTTACGATCCAGAAGACGGCTCTGGTAGTTCATCCGGTTACGATGGCTCTAACCCTAATAGCTCCGGCGGCTCATCAGAGTCCTCTGGTTCAGGCTCCTATTCAAGCGGCGATTCTGGTTCTAGATCCAATGAATCGGCTCCTGCGGCCCCAAGCTATCAGGCTCCTGCGGCTCCATCATCTGCCCCTCCTGTAAATGAGACTCCAGCACCGCCACCAGCAGTAGACCCTGCTCCAGCCCCAGCAGAGCCACCACCACCGCCGCCAGCAAGTGAACCGGCTGCACCGCCCGCCAACTAGGCTTGCTACTTTAAGTAGGCAACGGTCACACCTACTCCGCCATCTTCGCGGCTAGCCAGTTCATAGCGATCGACTAGAGGATGCTGCTGTAAAAATGCCTGCACTCCCTGCCGCAGTTTGCCAGTGCCGTGACCATGAATGATCCATAGCGCTGTTTGGGAGCCAGAAAGGGCTTTGTCGATCGCGGGTTCAGCGTCAGCAACTCGACTACCCCGAATATCAAGCGTGTTGTGAGAAGTGCGAATTAGGGGCGTAGGAGAAGTTTCGGGTTTGGGGGCAACTCCTTCGGAGACGCTACGCGAAAGGGTTTCGGGTTTATCTTTGCCTGCTGCCTCCTGTTTTTTAGCGGTTGGTTTCTCTTCCGAGATTGTTTTTTCGCCGTTTAGGGATTCAATGTCAGCCAGAGCAACCGTCATCTTCATTAGCCCGAAACGAACGGTCAATTCGTTGGCATCGTTTGAAGCCGTCAACACTTCTGCGGTTTGGTCGAGGCGTGGAATCCGGATGCGATCGCCCACTTTTGGTTGAAACCCTGTTTTTGGCTGAGATTTTACTTGGCGGGAGGGCAAATGCTGCTCACCCAATTGATTGAGTGAATCGGTTGCCCGCTGCGCCGCTTGTGCGGTAGGTCCTTTTTGCAGATGACGAATCACCTGGGCGACCTCGCGTTTTGCCTCGGCGATCGCTGCCTGCACTGCCTGTTCTTGGGCAACTTGCAGCGATCGCTCCCGCTCTTGCAACGATGCCGCTTTCTGAGAGACTTCGCTGTACAGCCGTTCCGCCTGTTTCAATAACTCTTCAGCGTCTTGAGACTTCGTTTCCTGTCGTCGTCGTTGAGCTTCTAACCCAGCAATCACATCGTTAATTTCTTGAGACGCTCCGCCTACATAGGTCTTTGCCTGCTGAATAATTTCGATACTCAATCCTAGCCGTTGAGCAATGGTTAACGCATTTGATCGCCCTGGAATGCCCCACAGCAGCCGGTAAGTAGGCGACAGAGAAACATCGTCAAACTCCACCGACGCATTTTCAAACCGCTCATCTTGGTATTTGAGCGCCTTCAACTCCCCAAAATGAGTCGTAGCAATCGTCAACGCCGCATGATCCGCTAAATATTTAAGGAGCGAGATCGCCAACGCACTTCCCTCAGACGGATCGGTTCCAGCACCCACTTCATCCAGCAGGACGAGAGAAAGGGGGCGAGCAGGTGCCGGGTGTCGGGTGTCGGGTTTCATATTTGGGATGTCGAGTGTCGAGTGCGGAGTGCGGAGCGCAGAGCGTGGCACAGGAAACTGTTGATTGTTTTCTTGTTCTTGTTCTTCTTCCTCTACCCCCTGTTCCTTCAGTGCTGCCAGAATGCGACTGATGCGCCGAATATGACCTGAAAAAGTGGAGAGGCTTTGCTGTAAGGATTGTTCGTCGCCGATGTCTGCCAGAATGTGATCAAACCAGGGAAGCTCTACGGGTTCGCGGGCAGGCACAAACAGCCCAACTTTTGCCATCAGCATTGCCATGCCAATGGTTTTTAGGGTCACAGTTTTGCCGCCAGTATTCGGTCCAGTGATGGCAATTACCCGCAGGTAGGGCTGCATTACTAGGTCGATCGGCACTACGGGGTTGCCTTGCTCGTGCTGCTGCTGCCAAATCAGCAGAGGATGACGGAGCTTGCGGAGGGTAATGGATTCGGATGCTGCAATAAAGCGGGGTGGGTTAGCACCTAGCCAGAGGCTATATCGGGCACGAGCAGCCGCTAGATCAAGGGTCGTAGCGATCGCCAGCAATCTCTCCAAATCTGGCTTTACAGCCGCAACTTTTTCAGTCAGCGATCGCCGAATCGCTTCTTCTTCGGTGTCTTCTTGTCGCTGAAGCTGCCGCAATTGATTGTTTAGATTCACCGTTTGGTGTGGCTCAATGTAAAGCGTCGCGCCACTAGTGGAAGCATCATGCACGATCCCAGGAATGGCATCTTTTTGAGGCGCTTTCACAGGGATGACAAAGCGTCCGCCTCGTTGGGTAATCACCGATTCTTGAACCGCTCCTGCTTTTCGTTGCAAAATGTTGTGCAGCAGGCTGTAAACGCGATCGCGCACTTGGCGAAGTTGATCTCGAATTCCTGCTAGCTTCTGGCTTGCCCGATCCATCACCTCGCCATGATCATCAATGCAGTGATGGATGTCCTGCTCAATTTCGGGATAGGTTCGTAGATCTTGCACCAAGGCGTTTAACACCTCTAGTTCTGGATAGTTATCAACTATCCGCCGCAGATTTCGCGCCCCCGCTAAAGTTGTGGCGATCGTCAGCAATTCTTTGCCCACCAAACTTCCTTGCAGGGCTGCTCGCTCCAACGCATCCCCAATATCACCAATTCCGTCAAAATTCAGTCCACTGCTACGGCTTTCTAGGTCGTAGACTTCTCGCGTTTGCGCCTGTAACGTGAGTGCTTCTTCTAAATGAGCCGGAATTTTTAACTGTCGTGCTGCGATCGCGCCCAGTTTTGTCGCAGCAAACGTTGAAAGGTGCTGACAAAGCCGCGACCATTCTAACAACTCAAGCGTCTCTGTTTGAATCAATGTCCCAGGGGGTGGAGTTCCTTTCTATTGTAAAGCCGCAACCGGAAGAGAGGGGTGTGAAGTGCGGTGCTAGGGGGCAACTTTTGCAATCCTCTCCTTCCTACCCATCCACTAGCGACAGGTTTAGCCACTCTTGAATATATTGCTGCACCTGTTGAGAAAATTCTGGCCGCTGGCTAAACTTGTCAGTGCGAACAGGCTTGCGTTCTGCATCTAACACCCAACCATAATCGCTGCTAATGCGTAGGTTACCTTGCCAATCTGCGATCGTCACAATTAAGCCAGAATTTGGGCTATTATCAATGTCTTTCACCTTAAACACGTAGCTGAAGGTGTTTTGGGTAGCCGCTGCCACCGTAGAGGATTGTCCATATTTTTGTTTTAGACGACTGCCAATGGTTTCGGCTAAGCCTGGAGTCGTTACTTCTTCTAAGGTTCTGACTGCTAAAGTAAGGGCAAAATAAAACTGCTCAACTGGAACAAACTCAAACTGCATGGGTCTAGGCGTATTTTCAAGCGTATAGACTTAGTATCGGGTGAATTGTCACTTTGCGATCGCCCACTTCTAAAGGCTTGTCTCTCTTGCTTGAGTAGACGGGCTTGAGCCACAACGCAACTCTTTGGCGATAAATTAACTAGTGACCATGACCCTTCAAACCGTTTTGTGATGGTAAACCCGCGTTGGTGCCAGTATCTTTGTGGGGCGATCGCCTTGCTTCTCAGCAGCGTTCCTGCCCAACCTGTGGCTGCGCGTCAGCGATCGCCAATCGCCCCACCCCCAACGCAGCCTTCGCCTATTCGTCCACCCACCACCTGCCCAACAGAACTAGAACCGCTAACGAAAGCACTCCTGCGCGATTTGCCAAGCTATATCAACCGTCTCAGCCATCAGCGGAGTAACCAGTTTCCCACCTACGCGATCGCGGCGACTCAGCCTAACATTCTGCCTTTGCCTGTGGTGAGTAACAGTGCGATCGATCCAAACCAGGGTGGATTACATCAAGTATTCTTCACCGTTTTGGAACGGGAATATAACAGTAAAAAGTCCACCACCTACCAGCATTACCACTGGTTGTTTCTAGCCCACACCCAGACATCCGGCTGGCAAGTCGCTACCCTATATTCCCGTAGAGGCTTCTATCCTACCAACGAGCAATACGCCAGCCCATTGCGAGAGACAACTCAAGAACTCACTGCTCAAGTGATTCGGCGATGGCTGCGCGATTGCCAAGCTGGAGCCGTACAGATTTCTAACTAGGGTTGTGTAAAAGGTAACTCACGCAGAAGCATTTGCGTCATCGCCATTCATAGGAGCTTCAAACTTGTACCCAACACCCCGAACAGTTTGAATTAATGCAGGTTGACTTGTATCAATTTCAATTTTCTTACGGATTTGCCCAATATGGACATCCACTACCCGCTGATCGCCCACATACTCATAATCCCAAACTTCTTGAATCAGTTCAGCGCGTCGCCATACCCGCCCCGGATTTTTTGCCAAAAAGTAAAGTAGATCAAACTCTAAGGCTGTAAGCGGCACAAACTCTTCAGATAGCTTGACTTCGCGCCGCACCGGATCAATCACCAGCTTTTCAAAGGTGAGTAATTGCTGCTCGCCGGTAGTGACCGTGCGTTGTCGCCTTAAAATTGCCCCAACTCGAACGCCCAATTCGCCCAAACTGAACGGTTTCGTGATGTAATCATCGGCACCTTGAGCAAATCCTCGAATGACATCTCCTTCATCAGTTCGGCTGGTTAACAACAGCACAAACACGCTGGTTCGCCCCTGCATTTCCTTACAGAGGGTGTAACCATTCGCATCTGGTAAGTTTATGTCTAAAATCACCAGATCTGGATTGAACTGTTCAAACGCTATCATCGCGCTTTTACCGTCTTCTGCGGACTCCATTTGGTAGTCCTGCTTCGTTAAAAAGCGGTGAATCAAATTCCGAATTGCAGGATCATCATCAACTACGAGAATTTTGGCAGGGGCCATATCCATAACCTTGCGTTCGTAAGGACGGGGAAAATAAATTTCAACTTTTGATGCTTGCAGCTAGGGCAACTGCGCTAATCTAAAAACTGATTGCACTTAAATCATCAGCTTTGTAACCAACATTTTAGACAATTGTTGAGTGCTGACCAGCGAAAGCGCATAGAAGAAAGCATTTAGCGTTAAGCAAATGTTTCTCAGAGTTAAACTCAGTACACCGCTGATTTGAATGGGATGGTTTGTTTGGAGATATTTACTCCAGCATTAGTATGCCCCACCTTTACACTAGGTGCCCAACAATTCCTCTTTTTCCGGAAAATCTGACCCTTTTGCTTAAAATACAATTTCAATGAAATATTTATGATTAATGCAGATTTGTAACTATCCTCATTTTTCGGATAGGCTCTAAGGTAGCTGGAGAAGGATGTGGAGTAATGGTATGACTGAGCAAAACCCGTACGAGCAGCTTGGGGTTACGGAAAGCTCTAGCTTTGAGGACATTCAAGCTGCTAAAAGCCGTTTGCGTGCCCAATATGAGGGTAATGATGAGCAGCTTCGGAAAATTGATATTGCCTATGATGCGGTGCTAATGGATCGTCTGCGGCTGCGACAGGAGGGGAAAATCAAGGTGCCCGATCGCATTCGTTTTCCTGAAAAACTGGCTGAACCGCCTGCTAGTCCAGCGATCAATCTGTCTAAAAACTCTCCGGCATGGGTACAGAGCTTAGTTGACACTCCGTCACGGGCAGATATTTTACGACCCTTGGGAGTCGCTACTGGGCTAAGTGCTTTAGTCATTTTTGCGCCTACAGCCATTCAAATTGCGCTCATTGCAGGAGTTGGCTCTACCTTTTATTTTCTTTACCGCAAAGAACGCAAGTTAGGTCGTGCCGTTTTGTTAACCTTTGTTGGCTTACTTCTTGGCTTACTCTTAGGCAGTTTTGTTTTTGGGTTGGTTGCTGGCTTATTTGCTAATCTGCCTATTGAAATTGGGATCAATACCTTCGCTAGTGTGCTGACATTTTTAATTTTGTGGTTAGTAAGCAGTTTTTTACGTTGAAGTCAGGTTGCCGCGTTTGATCTGTTCTCGTTCAATTGCCTCAAACAACGCTTGAAAGTTGCCTTCTCCGAAGCCTTGAGCGCGTTGGAGTTTTTCAGGAATTAAATAGGGTTGACGCTCGATCAACTCAAAGAAAAAGGTGGGCTGAGTGAAAATTGGCTGAGTGAAAATTTGCAGAAGGGCGGCAGGGATTTCTGCGTTGGGCTGCCAATCTACTAAGATTTGCTGGCTGGCAAGCCGGTTTAAAACGGCTTCTGGCAAGGGACATTCTGCCTGTGCCTGGATCTGAGTATAGTAGCTTGCGGGGATTGAGATCAGGGGTAAACCTGCCTGTCGTAAATGGGCGATCGCGTCAATTAGATCGACCGTTTCGAGAGCGATATGCTGAATGCCAGAACCACGATTAATGGTTAAAAATTCTTGAATTTGTGAATTGGCAGAAGAGGGTTCGTTAATTGGAATCTGCACATTGCCTGAAGGGTGGCGCATCACTTGACTGCACAGTCCTGAATAGTCCGTTTGAATCGCAAACTTTTGATTGGGCTGCAATCCTAAGACCTTTTCATACCAACGAACAGCGCTATCTAATTCACCCTTAGCAACATTGAGGACGATGTGATCAATTCCCAAAAACTGGATTGGATCTGTTATTTTCTTGACAGTAGATGGCTTGCCAGATTCGATTTGAATAGAGTGCAGGTTGTCTGAACTGGCGAGTTGCAGCAGCAGAGACGTGATTCCACGCCGTTCAATAAAAGTATGGGTGAGGTTACCCCACGCCGGAATTTCTGCCCACTTCAACACGCCTGCGGATTGCTGCTCAGTGTGAAGCGGTTGCAGGAGTTGAACATCCTGACTCGCTGCTTGGGCGATCGCCGATTCAATCTTCGGCACCCTAAAAGCAATATTAGACACACCAGGCGGATGTTTATCTAAGAATTGAGCAGCGGCACTGTCATGGGTTAAGGGTGAACACAACAGGAAGTAAATGGAACCAGAGTTTAGTACTTCGATCACGGTATCTTGCCAAATTCCACTCGCGATCGCCTGAAATTTTAAGTGGTTAACAAACCAATTTGATAGAGCCTTAGCATCTTCTACACAAAAACACACATGGTCAACATTCATAACATTTCCACAATTGAACACTCCATCCTGTCCAAATGTTCATTTTGCCCTTATATCAGACTTTTGGAGTGTTTCTAAGGACTCATTTATTGGTAGGTTCCGGGTTTCAGGTTTCGGGTTTTACCTGATGATGAAAAAACTCTGACCCCTGCCCCCTGACCTCTACTGACTAATTCGGCTCATGTAAGTGCCCCAAAGTTGGGCGGCTTGGGCGCTACTGCCATTGGTGGGAGTATTATCATCATTGCCGAGCCACACGCCTGTTACTAAGCCTTGGGTAGGCAGAAAGCCGATAAACCATAAATCTACATTGTCGTTGGTGGTGCCTGTTTTTCCGGCGGCTCCTTGCCCGATCGCGGCATTTCTTCCAGTGCCACTTTGCACCACGCCTTGCAGCAGGGTGGTCATCGTATCAGCCACTTCGGGTTTAATCACCGGCTGATTTTGCTCCGAGTCTTGGTTAAAGGCGTAAATTACGCGACAGGTTTTGAGATTTTTGCGGTTGGGGCAGTCTCCGGCATCTAAGATCCGGCGAATGGTGCGGGGGTAGTTGCGAATGCCGCGATCGGCAAAAACGCTAAATGCTCCAGTCATTTCAATCACGCTGACTTCGCTTTGTCCTAGGATCAAACCGGGAACCGATTTGAGGGTGGATTGAATGCCCATTCGTTTGGCAGTTTGCACCACCCGATCTAAGCCTGCTTCTTGTGCGATTCGGAGGGCGATCGCGTTTTCCGATTGGGCAATCCCGCTATACATATCCATACTGCCGCCACCTGAGTGACAGCCATCAAAATATTGCCCTTCCCAGTTCAGCGGCGCACAGGAAAATGAGGCTCCCGGCGAAATTCCTTGCTGGAGTGCCGTCGTGTAAGCAAACACCTTAAAGGTGGAACCGGGCTGTCGGAGGGCTTGGGTTGCCCGATTGAACTGGCTTTTTTTATAGTCCACGCCGCCGACCAACGCCAACACTTCCCCCGTTTTGGCATCCAGCGTCACGATCGCCCCTTGAGAAAAGCCAGAATCAACTCCCGTAGAGCTTACCGTATTACGTAACGCCGCTTCTGCTTGTGCCTGGATATTAAGATCCATGCCCGTTTCAACAATAAAATTTCCTTCCTTGGCAACTTCTACCCCCAATAGCTTTTCCAAATCGGCATACACCTGATCGTGGTAGTAAGGAGCGCGGATGCTGTCTAGTTCTTCCTTCGCTTTGGGGTTGACTTCAATTCGCGATCGCCGTGCCCGCTGCGCTTCTTCGCTGTTGATCATGCCCAATTCTTGCATTCGTTGCAGCACACCGTTTCGCTGAGCGATCGCCTTTTCGTAATCTCGCACAGGGTTGTACCGATTAGGCGCAGGCAAAATGCCCACCAGCATCGCCGCTTCTGAAAGGGTGACATCCTTCGATGATTTACCCAGATAAAACTGTGCCGCATCCTCAAACCCGTAGGCTCCACTGCCCATATAAACCCGGTTGAGGTAAGTCAGCAGCAAAAAGTCTTTGCTATAGAAAGTTTCCAGCTTCAGGGCAACAGCGGCTTCGCGCAGTTTCCGAGCAGCCGTATCATCCGTACCTACATAGCCCCGAAAAATGCTGCGGGCTAGCTGCTGGGTCAAGGTGCTGGCTCCTTCTCGAATCGTACCGCCGCGCAAGTTTGCCACCAACGCCCGCACAACCCCAACCGGGTCAACGCCCATATGCCAGTAAAACCGTGAATCCTCTGACGCAATGATTGCTTTGGACAAGTAGGGTGAAAATTCGTTTAACCCTTTCATTTCGCCATGGGTGCGGGTGATCGGTGAACTCAGCGGTGTTTCGCCATCACGGGCATAGATCATGACTGGACCTTGCACCGAATTGGGCAACGGCGTAACGTCGAATTTTTGCCATTCAATTAAAATGGCAGCAACGGCAACAGCAGACAGTCCCCCTAACGCATAAACGCCATAACGGAAGCCTTTGACAAACCACGGCGGCGGATCGTTGAATTTTAGCCGAACTCCATCTGCCAGTTCCGCAGGTCCCAACGTATAGGTGTCGCCGTGGCGCAGCACCATCGATCTCACCCGCCGTTTGCCCCGAAAAATGCCATTGGTGGAGTTTTCATCCTGCATGACGAAGGGCGATCGCCAAAAATAGCCCAAAAATCCCGGTGGCGGCTTTTCTCGATTCAGCGACAGGTGTACTTGGCTGACGACCGGGTTGCGAATGACAATATCACAGGATTTGGAACTGCGCCCCAACAGATGGCGATCGCCCAGCAACGGGAAGACCTCAGCCTTAACAGCATCCGCTTCCTGTATCCAAAGCTCCGGTACTCTGGCATTGGGGTTGAGCTTCAACTTGGTAAGAAGTACCTGAGTGCGAGCTTGTACAGC
>QBMH01000065.1 GCA_003249025.1 Leptolyngbya sp.
ATTTACAACGGATGATGCACGGGTGAAATTACGTCGTCTTTACCCATCAACTAAAAATTGATACAACACTAGTTTAATCTTTGATTAGTCTATCGATGGAAATCAAGCTCAGCTTCTTTCGTCAATAGGGACTGCATGTTTAGATGGTTTCAGGGGCGTTCCTCGATATTTGGAATACACCTGAGTAAACTCAGCACCAATCAACAAAATCTGAGCAGAGTAAAAGACCCAAATTAGCACGACCACCAAGGAGCCAGCCGCTCCATAGGCTGAGCCAATACTGCTGTTTCCTAGATACAAACCAATCGCTAACTTGCCAATATTAAACAACACAGCGGTGACGGCTGCGCCGACCCAGAGATTCTTCCAAGGCACTTTAACATCTGGCAAAAACTTGTAAATAGAGGCAAATAAAACTGTAATTACACCAAAGGAAATTAGGAAGTTAATTACTTGCCCCAAAATGGGAAGACCCGGCATTAGATTGTTAAAAATGTGGCTTACCGCTGCTAAAACACTAGACAGTACGAGAGAAACTAACAGTAAAAAACCGATGACTAAAACCATCGCAAATGATAGGAATCGAGAGATTAAGAAACTACGAATTCCTTGCCCTGGCTTTGGTTTCACTTCCCAAATCGTGTTGAGTGCGGATTGAAGTTGACCAAAGACTCCCGATGCTCCAAACATCAATAAGACAACCCCAACAATCGTTGCGATCGCGCCTCCAGAACCCGGTTTATGGGCATTCTGAATCATTGCCTGAACCGCTTCTGCACCTTCTTTGCCCACTAATCCTTGAATTTGGCGAACCAGTTCTCCGCGTGCCGCTTCCTCACCAAACACGGCTCCCGCGATCGCGATCGCAATGATCAGCAGTGGAGCCAATGAAAACACGGTGTAATATGCCAATGCAGCGGCTAAGACAGGCACATTATCCTCTTTCCATTCTGCGAATGTCCCTTTGATCAATCGCACTCCATCTTTAAGCCGCATGTTTTTAATCCAATACTTTTAATCACTATGATTGGGGGCGCTCTGCCGATTATGCATCCATCGTAGGAAGGAAGATCGAGATCGCAAGGTTTCTAAGCACCGTCTCATGATTCAATCAACCCGCCGAAAAGCCGCGCTGTAGTTGATGTTCTTGAATGCGCTCTAGGCTGCCAGTGGGAATGGCGGAAATCAGTTGGCGGGTGTAGTCTTTCTGCGGTTGACGATAGATGGTTTCAGCGTCACCGATTTCTTCAATCGCCCCTTGGTTCATGACCATAATGCGATCGCTCATAAATTTCACCACGCTCAAATCATGGGAAATGAAAATGTAGGTCAAATCCAGGTCTGGCTGATTTTGCAATTCTTTTAGCAAATTGAGCACTTGCGCCTGCACGGACACATCCAGCGCCGACACCGACTCATCGCAAATAATGAACTTGGGATTCAGCGCCAAGGCACGGGCAATGCAAACCCGCTGGCGTTGCCCGCCCGAAAACTCGTGGGGGTAACGGTTTACAGCATCGGCAGTCAGTCCCACCCGTTCCAGCAGCTCTTTGGCACGGTGGCGCTGTTGTTCGCGATCGCTCGGTTTGCTGTGAATCTGCATCGGTTCCATGATGGCGGCTCCTACAGTCATGCGGGAATCGAGGGAACTAAACGGATTTTGAAACACAATTTGCAGATCTTGTCGCACCCGGCGAAGCGCTTTAGGCGACAACTGGGTGATGTCTTGCCCATCAAAGACAATTTGCCCCTCCATTTGCTTGATCAGTTGCAAAATAGTGCGCGCCAAGGTGGATTTGCCGCAGCCCGATTCGCCGACTAATCCCAGAGTTTCGCCGGGATAGACATCAAAGCTGACATCATTCACTGCCATAAAATAGCGTTTGGTCTGCCCAAAAATGCTGCGAATGGGAAAGCCAACCCGCAGATTTTTGACGGAAAGCAGCGGCGGTTTTTGCGCTATGTTGGCAAGCCGCTGAGTCATTTCTTCGGGGCTAACTTCTTGCGCCATCTGAAATGCCCGATTAATGTCGGTTTCGCGCTCTTCAATGATCATGTTGCCATCTTTGCCCGTGCTGACCTGCATGAAATCGGAGACGGTGGGGAGTTTTCGCAGGCGGCGATCGAGTTGGGGGCGGCAAGCAAGCAAGCCTTTGGTGTAGGGATGCTGCGGGTTGGAAAAGATCTGCCAGACGGGTCCTGCTTCGACAATTTTGCCCTGATACATCACTGCAACCTGATCGGCAATTTCAGCGATGATGCCCAAGTCGTGGGTAATGAACATGATCGACATGCCCCGCCGATCTCCAATCTTCTCGGCTTGAGCATCGCGCAAATCGCGCAGTAAATCCAAAATTGTTGCTTGAACGGTCACATCCAGCGCGGTAGTCGGTTCGTCAGCAATCAGCAGCGCCGGATCGCAGGAAATCGCCATGGCGATCATCACCCGCTGCATTTGTCCGCCAGATAGCTCATGGGGATAGCGGTTGAGAAAAGCAGCCGTCAGGCGATCGCGATCGCGTTGATTACCGTTAAACTGCTGATCCAGTTGAGCATCGCTGGGCAGTAGACGCACTTCTTGTAATCGGGCGATCGCTTCTTGGGCAGCCTCTTCCTTAGACAGGCGCTTGTGTAGCTGAATCGCTTCCACCAATTGAAACCCAATCGTATAGACCGGATTCAAAGAAGTCATTGGCTCCTGAAAAATCATTGAGATTTCACTGCCGCGATAGTCTTCCAAGCGGCGATCGGATAATTTTGCCAAATTTGTGGGTTGCGATTGGTCGGTGCCCCAAAATAAGATTTCCCCATTTGTCACCTTTCCGGGCGTAGGCACCAAACCCATCACCGCTAGAGAGGTCACCGATTTGCCTGAACCCGATTCACCCACAATGCCCAAGGTTTGCCCCCGTTTCACCTCAAAAGAAATTCCTTTGACTGCTTCAACAATGTTTCCATCGCTCTGGAACTGCACTTCCAGATTATTCACTTGCAAAACGGTGTCATTCATTAGGGCAGGCACAAAAAGTTTCTTGGATCTTAACAGTGTCTTAACGTCGTGGACATCAGTTTTGGGTTTCAGGGGTTGGGTTTCAGAACTGACTCCACTTTCTCCTGCTATCTTCCTTATATCTTAAGAGGATGTCGAATCAGTTAGAGCTACGCTAGCCGTCTGAGCCGTAAGCGAGTCATTTAGCAAGATTTTCTCAAAAAATTTCTTGAAAGTGATAGACCTGTCAAGCTCGTTTGCTCAACTCTTCACAAATCTGATGAAATGCCAGACCAGGATCAGCCGCCGCTGTAATCGGGCGACCAATCACCAGATAGCTAGCACCCGCAGTGATTGCAGCCCGTGGAGTCAGAGTGCGGCGTTGATCTCCGAGATCTGATCCAGTCGGGCGAATGCCGGGACAGACGAGCAGAAAGCGATCGCGGCAGGTTTGGCGGAGTTGTTCCACTTCTTGAGGCGAACAAACAGCGCCAGCCAGTCCGCTTTCTTGGGCGAGGAGCGCCATATGCAGGGCGTATTCCGGCAGTTCTAGGGGGATTTTCAAGTCAAAGGCAAGCGATCGCGCATTCAAACTGGTCAACACCGTAATTGCCAACAGGTTAGGCACAGCATTTCCAGACTCAGCGGCTCCCTCAGCGGCAGCAGCTTGAGCCGCTTGCAGCGCTTCCTTGCCGCAGGTGGCATGAATAGTTAGCAAATCTACGCCATAGTGGGCAGCCGCACGACAGGCTCCCGCAACAGTATTAGGAATATCGTGAAATTTTAGGTCTAGAAAAATCTTCTTCTGGCGATTTTTAAGTTCAGCTAAGATGCTGGGTCCAGCGCTAACGAACAGTTCCAGCCCCACTTTCCAAAAGGTAACTTGGGGCAACTGGTCGAGTAAGGCGATCGCCTGGTCTTTTGTCGGCACATCCAGCGGCACAATAATCCGATCTGCAACAGTTTCAACCATAGCTTTACGAAGAGTAGGGAACAGAGGTCAGAGGTCAAAAGCAACTCAAAACTCAAATCTCAGAACTTACAACTTACAACTCCGCACTCCTTTACTTTTGCTCTATACAGTAGTTGTTAAAATCCGCCACTAATCGACCTTCTTCGACCACTAAATTTTGAATCGTAGCAGCCGATCGGGTCAAATCAGTCGCCGCTTTTTGTTGAGTTTTTAAGCCTTGAGGAGAGCTTTCGATAGTACTGAAGGCAGTTAGGGCACTGCTGTTGTCTTTAAAGGCGCTGTTCATAGCGCTCGTGTTTTGCAGATAACGAGTTTTGAGGGCGAGTAAGGTTTCATCCTTGAGGTCGATCGCTTCAATTTCTTTGATTAAGCTATCTAAATCGGCAATTAAACGATTAAAAGCATTGGCAGAACTGGCGGAGGCTGCTTTGAATGCATTGAAATCGTTTTTAGTGGCGGCGGCTTTCACAGCAGCTTCATAGGTTTCGCCTGCTTGCTGAAACTGGCTAGCCAAGGGACGCATTTTGTTCACGGAATCAGACAGCTTGCTACACTGAGAAGCTTTACTAGCACTACAACCTGCCAGGGCTACGACGATCGCGATCGCTACTAGCCCATGCTTCAAACTAAAAACATCCATACGGTATTAAAACCCTTACCTTCTCGCTGATTCACCTACCCATTAAGCCATCAATCGCACAAACCGTTTGGTGCCCACACTCAACGTTCGCCCTGTCAAGTCTGCCGCCGATTCAAAGATCATATCCACTTGCTCAACGCGATCGCCGTCTAACTTCACTGCTCCGCCTTGAATTTGGCGACGGGCATCAGAACTGCTTTTGCATAAGCCACTTGCACTAACAATGTAGAAAATTTTGGCAGGAAACTCGACCCCAGCCAGAGAAAATTCAGGCACCACAGCCTGCTGAGTTTTGCCGCTCCCCTGCACTAGGGCGATCGCGGCTGACTGTGCTTGCAATGCTGCCTCTCGACCGTGATATTGGGTTACCACATCCAGCGCCAGCAGCTTTTGACACTCACGCGGATTTTCGGGAAGTTGATCCAGCGGCAGGTTAGTTAAAAGCTCAAAATACTGCTTCAGCACCGCATCGGCAGTTTTCTCTAATTTGGAATACATCGTCAGCGGGTCTTCCAGCAGCGCCACATAGTTGTCCAGGGATTTCGACATTTTTTGCGTACCGTCGGTGCCCACCAAAATCGGCAGCAGCAAGCCAAACTGCGGACGGATGCCAAAATGCCGCTGCAAATCTCGCCCCACGGCAATGTTGAACTTTTGATCCATACCGCCTAGCTCTGCATTAAGGGGTAGAGAAACTCATGCAAAAAAATCGGGTTGCCCTTGTCATAGCGATCGGCAAAGCCTTCTTTTGCCAACATTTGCCCAACGGTCATCGTGGTTAGCAGTGATAAAATCTTGGTCAAATCCAGAGTAGCTAGCCACTCGGAGTTATAGCGAATTTCCAAGCGATCGGGTGTATCAAAATCTAAAATGGGACGAACTTGATCTAAATAGGTTTTGGCATTCGCTGCCACATCTGCTTCAGTCAATTGGCGGCGCACTTCCGACTTGCCCGTGGGGTCGCCAATTCGGGCAGTAAAATCACCAATAATCAGCACGGCAGTATGCCCCGCATCCTGAAAGGCGCGCAGTTTCCGAAACACAATGCTGTGTCCTAGATGAACATCGGTGCCAGTTGGGTCTATGCCAAACTTAATCCGCAAGGGCGCATCACTCTGGGCTAAGCGCTGTCGCAAATTGTCATCCACAGAAGTAGAGGCTGACTGATCGGGAAAAATCTCGCTGGTGCCGCGCTGCAACCAGGCAAAGTCTTGATTAGCGCCCAACAATGAATCATTCATGAAATTACGGGTAAAGTCTGGTACGCTCACGGGTTAATATCCACCTTCGGCAAAAGAACCTCGCTATAATTCAGGCGATCGCCCTCCCTAGCCCATAATCCTATTATTCAAACCGCATCGACCGATTGATCTTACCCTAACTTTGTTTCCTTCTATTTTTAAGGCAACCTGAGGTTTTTATTTCTCTAAGGTATGCTGATCAGTAGAGTCGCCAACCTCATTTAGGTGTATAAAAGTAAACGCCAATCTAAAGATTCCAGTTCAAACTAGTAAGACCGGATAAAATATCAGCCTTCACTGCTCACTCAGGAAATTGCCGCCGTGTCGTCTAACACCGTTCAGCAGAAAACAAGTCCAAATCAAGAACCCGTTCTCCAGTTCATTAGCGCTGTTAGCAAGTTCACTGGCGGCACCTTGCTAGGGGTCACCATGTTGACCAGTTCGGTAGTAGCTGGTGGGCTAGTGGGCTTGGCAATTAGCTTTCGTAACTTGCCCGATGTGCGGGTGCTACGAACTTATGCGCCTACGGAAACCACCCATATCTATGATGTTAAAGGGAAGCTGCTGGCGAGTTTGCATGGCGAAGCAAACCGAGAAGTGGTGTCGCTAGATAAAATATCGCCCCACCTCAAACGGGCAGTAATGGCGATCGAAGACAGTTACTTCTATCAACACCATGGCGTTAACATGGGAGCGCTTGCCCGTGCGACACGAGCCAATTGGATAGAAGGCGGAACCGTAGAAGGTGGTTCCACCCTGACCATGCAGTTGGTCAAAAATCTGTTCCTCACACCCAAACGCGCCTACAGCCGCAAGCTAGCTGAATCGGTGTTGTCGCTGCGAGTCGAGCAAATTTTCACCAAAGACCAAATCTTGGAAATGTACCTCAACCAGGTATATTGGGGACACAACACCTATGGCGCACAAACAGCCGCCCAGAGCTACTTTGGTAAACCAGTCGCCAATCTAACCCTAGCAGAATCCGCCATGATGGCAGGGTTGATTCAGTCCCCAGAAACCCTCAGCCCCTTTGTTAACCTGAAAGGCGCAATACAGCGGCAGCAAGAGGTGTTGAACCGGATGGTAGATCTGAAATGGATTACGCCTGAAGAAGCCCAAACTGCCAAGAAACAGCCGATTAAGCTGGGTAAAATCACTTCGTTTCAAACCAGTCAGTCGCCATACATTACCGAAGCAGCGGTGCAAGAACTAACCAAACGCTTTGGGCGAGATGCTTTGCTGAAGGGGGGAATGCGCGTTCAAACCACCATTGACATAGATTTTCAGCGGATGGCGGAACAGGTGGTGAAAGAAGGGCATGAGTCGCTGATTGCTCAGGGGGTGTATGCCGATCAAATGGCGTTGGTGGCAGTAGACCCGCGTACTCATTTTGTTAAAGCGATGGTGGGCGGCGTAGATTATCGCAAGAGTCAATATAATCGGGCAATTCAAGCCGTGCGGCAACCCGGCTCGGCATTCAAGCCCTTTGTTTACTATGCTGCCTTTGCGTCTGGGAAATATACGCCCGATTCCATTATCAACGATAGCCCGGTTGGCTATCCTGATGGCTACGAAATGTACTATCCGCAAAATTATGATGGCTCTTTTTCGGGTCCCATTCCGATTCGTCAGGCGCTAGCCTTTTCACGCAACGTTCCAGCCGTAAAACTGGGGCAGGAAGTGGGGCTGAATAAGGTGATTGATATTTGTCGGACGTTGGGCATTCGTAGCCCGATTGAGCCGGTGGTGTCGCTGCCGCTGGGCGCAGTGGATTTGACTCCAATGGAGATGGCTGGAGCCTTTGCCACTTTTGCGAGCGGTGGCTGGTATTCAGAACCAACGTTTATTGTCCAGGTGACCGATAGCTCTGGAAATGTGCTGCTAGATAATACGCCAAAGCCCCAGCTTGTGCTAGATTCGTGGGCGGTTGCTTCGTTGAATAGCGTGATGCAGGGAGTGATTAATAACGGAACGGCAACGGCGGCGAATATTGGTCGTCCAGCGGGAGGCAAGACTGGAACGACTACATCTGAACGAGATATTTGGTTTGTGGGCTATGTGCCTCAGTTGGCTGCGGCAGTCTGGGTAGGCAATGATGACTATACCTCGGTAGGGCATGGGGCGACGGGTGGTACTTTTGTTGCGCCGATTTGGCGAGATTTTATGTTGCGGGCATTAAAAGGAGTTCCGGTGGAGTCTTTCCGTCCGGCTTCCGATTTTCCAAAACCATAAGGTGTATTTAAGTTAATACAGTTTTGAGTTTTGAGTTTTGAGTTTTGAGTTGCAATTTTTTGGAAGCTAAAAACTGCGATCGCAGAATAACCTTCATAGTGTTCCATAAAGCGATCGATTAATCGTTCATTAAACAATTCTGCGAGTATTATGCAGTTGCAAGACTTGCTAATAGCTCTGAGAGGTGGTTTTCGGCTGCTGTGATGTCGTCCTACATTGGTTCATTGCCTAATTTCAACGGGGGGAATCAATTCAGCGGTTAGGAGCAACTAATTCGCTGGTGATGCGTCTCTAGCTTTAGAAGCACAGGGCGATCGCTCAACAGAAACTCCAAAATCAGAGCATTTTTGCTAAATAACCGCCAGTTTCTGCTGTGATCTCCTGAGGAACCTTCTTACCTTGTGTAAGGTCTAAATAACTAACGAATAGTCGATGTTTCTTTGGAGAATCCCCATGTTGAGTTCCAACGCTTGGAAGTCAGGGACTACTGTATTAGTCGCCCTAGGACTTGTAACCGGAACGGTTGCGCCGATTGTAATGATGAGTACTCCAGCGTACTCTCAATCTTCTTTCCCGGATGTTCCGCCTAATTACTGGGCGACTCCGTTTATTAGTGAGCTTGCTGCGCGTGGAGTAATTGCAGGTTTTGAAGATGGAACCTTCCGTCCTGAGCAGCCCGTAACCCGTGCCCAATTTGCGGCAATGATTAATAAAGCATTCAACAAACCACGAGTTCGCGAACCCATTACGTTTGTGGATGTATCTGCGAATAACTGGGCTGCAAATCCCATTCAACGAGCCTACACAATGGGCTTTATGGCAGGTTATCCAGGAAATGTGTTCAGACCCAGTGAAAACATTCCGCGATCGCAGGTCTTGGTTTCCCTAACCAGCGGATTGAACTATGCCCCAACCGGCTCAATAGATACGACCCTTGGTGTTTTTGCAGACGGTAACACCGTTCTTCAATATGCCCGTAATGGAGTTGCTGCTGCCACTCAGCGGCGCATGGTGGTGAACTTTCCTGATATTCGCCTTCTCAGACCTAATCAGATAGCCACACGGGCAGACGTAGCAGCATTCCTCTTTCAATCTTTAGTCAGCACCGGTCAAGTGGCTGCGATTCAGTCGCCGTTTATTGTAGGTGGCGACGTTTCTGCCGGAATCAAAATTCCAGCAGGCACATCCATTCCAGTGCGATTTGAAGGGGCTGATAAGGTTCTGTTGGCTAAGAATGAGCCGCCGACTCCATTCAGAATGAAAATTGCTCAAAATGTGGTTACATCACAGGGGCAAGTGCTAATTCCGGCTGGAAGCGATGTGGTGGGTCAGCTAATAACGACTCCGAACGGCGCTCAGTTTACGGCGGGTGAAATTGTGTTGCCGGATGGCAAGCGGTTACCGATCAATGCAGCATCTAACCTGATTACTAAAACTGAAACCATCACCAAGTCACCTTCAACCGGCAAAATTGTGGCAGGTACAGTAGTGGGCGCGGGTGCTGCGGCTGGAATTGCAGCAGTGACCGGCGATCGCAACATCAAATTCTACGAAGTTCTTCCGGGCGCATTTGTCGGTGCAGGATTAAGCTTCCTCTTCCGCGATCGGGTTGATCTGTTTGCCATCAATCCCAACACCGATCTATTGCTCACGTTGAATTCTGATTTGGTGATTCCCTAAAGGGCTGAAGCAGGTGGCGGGTTTCGGGCTTCGATGTGAGACGTTTGACGAGCGCTCAGCCAAACGGTGCCAAGTTTCAGCAGATGCCTTAGGCGATCGCCTTAGGCTATAGTTCAAAGCTGGAAGTCTATTGTTAGGCTTCCAGCTTTTTTTAGATTGGTAGCTTCAGCGCTAAAAAGTTGCGACTATTCCCTACTCCCTACTCTCTATTCCCTGCGACCCATCTGCCGAACCATCCAGCGCGATCGCAAGCTGCACCACAAAAGTAGTGCCGGGCTTATCTATGAACAGCGGGGCGAATTCAGCCGCATTAATCTTGGTTAAATCAGCCGGACTCACAACTTGAATCGTGCCATGCATTTGTTCGACCAGCATTTTAGCGATCGCCAAACCCAAGCCGCTTCCTGGAATGCTTCCTTCAGCCTGCACTCCGCGATAATGCCGCTCAAATAGATGGGGTAAATCTTGTGGAGGAATCCCAGAGCCAGTATCCGCGATCGCAATTTCTAGCCAAGACGAGTTACTTTCAAATTGAACGCTAGCATCAGCTTCAGGCTCATTTGCAATCACTGTAATAAAAATATGCCCGTTATTGGGTGTATACTTCACCGCATTTTCAAGCAAGTTATGCAACACTTCTCGCAATGCTTGAAGATTTGCCCATACAGGCGGCAGGTCTTCTGAAATTTGACTGTGTAAGGTTTGCCCTTTCCCTTCTGCCAAAGTTCTAATGGAGTCCAGCAAAGGTTCGATCGCAGACTCTACCAAGCATCGTTCTAATGGCAAAGAAGTGCCTGCCAAAAAGCTGGCGGTTGGCAACAGGGGAAGCGTTTGCACTTCAATCACCGCATCCCCCAAGGGTTGAATCATGGCGGTTGAACTAGAATCCACCCTTGGGGGAAGCGCTAATTGGCGAGGGGGATTGATTCCATTAAGCAACTCAAGCTGCTGAGATAGTTCTTTGAGGCGAGTAGTTTCCCGCACCATATTAGTCGCGATATCGTGGGTTTGATCCCCTGGCAGCAGCCGTCTTATCATCAGTTTCCCAAACGTTTGTAAGGCAGTGAGAGAGTTACGAAATTGATGCAGCAGATTATCTATCATGTCGTGCTGCTGGATTCGCAAGGCATGTTCTTGCTGCCGATCGCGATCCATCCATTGATACCGCTGATCTAAAACACAGGCGATCGAGATCGATTTTGCAACTTCTTGTACCTGGGTCTCTTCCCATGCAGTCCACGCGCGATCGGTTCGCTGGGTCACCAGCAACCCCAGCATCATCTCTTCATGCATCAAGGGCAACACAATTTGACGCTGATTTGCCAAAGAAGAGTTTTCCTCGATCGGCTGAAATGGATGGGGCACCTCTGAGTACAAAGGATTTGACTCTACAGTCGGTTTCACCAGGTCATCACTGCGGGTTTGCCGGGACTGGGGCAGCATTCTATCTCTTAACAAAGATTGAACTGGAGATGAAGCCAAATTGCCATCAGACAACAACGGCACCTCAAGCTCACACAGATCAATCGAGCCATCAGGATAAACAGCAATAGGCACCAACTGGGCTGGCGTGCCCTCTCCTAGATCCTGATTAATGTAAACAACACTGATCGACGCACCTACCCCGTGGGTCAGTAGCGAAATCTGCGATCGACACAATGCAATAAACTCAGAACTAATGGGCATTAACATGCCGATAACCGCTTTTTATCCTTCTAAACTACTTACATTAAAAGGTTCCAAAATTACTCCATGCATCGAAGTATCTTTATCTAGCTCTTTAAGAAGATGTAGTCTTTGTATCAATGGATTAAAAAAAATTGTAATTTCTGAGCTAAATCGATATACTTGCGACGGGTTTTGTAACTAAAACTACACTTAAAGTCATTAGTCAAGGGGGTAGAGGGATTGGCAAGGAGACGCAAGCGTAAGAGCCGCCGTCGGCAAGAGGGTCGCAGAATTCTTGAACACATACCACAGTTCAGCATCGAATGTGGGGAAGATAAGCCGGTAACGGCAGCCCGCAAATTTATTCATTCAGAAGGGATTCTTCCGCCTGCTCTATTACTCGTTAAGCGAAACGAGCATACCACGGATCGGTACTTCTGGGCGGAGAAAGGGCTTTTTGGAGCGCAATACGTCGAAGAGAATCATTTCCTTTTCCCCAGCTTAAGACCACCTGAGGATGAAGTTCCACTGGAGATGGTAATGTCTGCACGTAAAGCTTGAACACAGAAGAGAAATTGCTCTCTAACCGTTAGTCCCGCTAGGAGTTTTCCTTGGCGGGACTAATGGTTAGAGAGGATGAAAACAAAACCTATTCAGCAGGTTTCAAGGGAAGCACCCGCTGCAACTCCAGCAATTCATCACGATGGGCAATAACGGTCAGAAGACTTTGAGAAGTAAATTGATCCTTTGAAGCAGCTTCAAGCTTAAGCACAACTTTCTCAGGACGCTTTGCCTTTTGCCAGTAAAAGAACCCTGCAAGCGGAGAAAGGACTATCGGCAGAAAAGCGCCCCTAGACAAGCTAGGAAATGAGACCACTAATATGAGTGATAGACACAGCGTTCCCACTATCGCTAGCATTACCAGAAATATTGCTAGAAAGACGCTAGGACGAACAATCCCTTCAAATGTAATCTTGTTCTCCTCACTATCAACCGTTGTCACTTGATAAGCACGCTGAGTGAAATAGCGTTGTAACTGACTTGCCAAGGTTGCTTCAGGTTGCTCTGACGTGAATGAAAGCGTCTGAGTTCGGTCTTTCACTGAAGCACGAATGAAGAATACTAGCCCAATCAACATCAGCACGGTTAAAAAGACCGTTGATGACAGAACAGGAACACCCATAACAGTTACCTATCCATTGCTAGCTGTGAGCTAACTCAGACGCTTGAGGCGTAGTGTTAGAACGATTAACATATTCTTTCCAGAGATGTGAAAGCTCTTTAGCATGTTGCTGAGCATCATCTTGAATTTGATACATCCGGCGTGGACGACCTCTCCCTTCAACCTTTTTCCAATATCCAACAATAATGTCTTCTTCTTCAAGAAACTTTAAAGCACTGTAAAGCACTGTATCGGAGAGGCGATAGGCATTACTTTCATTTTCTAGAAGCTGAATGAGTTCAGTTCCATAGGAATCTCCACGACCAAGGACAGCAAGAACATAGCAAACTGCCAGTTCTTTGTTGAGATAGAAAGGCGGCGGTGCTTGGAAAAAGCGATAAATATCTTCAAACTTCATGTTTTTTACCATCTAAACAAGCGATGAGCATTGAGCGTAAACTGTGAGAACACCCAGTGAATATCTTTGTTCCCTAACCTTAGCAATAGCGATAGAAAACAACATCCACTCAATGGACTAATTTTACTTACTGAGGGAAAACAGTTTTTCCGGGCGATATCTGAAAATCTCTTAATATTATGCATTTTTTGGAGATTATTCAGACGAGGGGCGCAACCTTTTCTGACGGTTTTTATTAAGACTCCATAGAGTTGTGAATGGGTCACTCTGGCGATCGCCGATCAGACAAGTCCGGCTCGTAGGGCAACGACGGCTGCCTGCACTCTGTCATCCACGGCGAGTTTGTTCATGATTCCTCGAATGTGGGTTTTGATAGTGTTGGGACTCAGATAAAGAGCAGTTGCGATTTCAGGGTTACTGTAGCCATCGACCATGAGTTTCAATACTTCCATTTCGCGCTGAGAGAGTTGTCCAATGATTGTTTTTGACGCGGGGGGCTTGAGGTGTTCAATGACGCGACGGGCTATTTGGGGATCAAGATAGGTTGCCCCTTCTTGGGCAGCGGCGATCGCCGCAATTAATCGCTCCACATTGGTTCCCTTAATGCAAAACGCATCTGCCCCACTAGAAAGGGCAGCAATCACCTCTATCTCAGTCATATGTGACGTGAGAATAACAATATGAATTTCAGGCAAGATTGCCTTAATCTGCTGCGTGGCAGCAATCCCATCTTGGCGCGGCAACCCAATATCCATCACAATGATGTCTGGCTTCAGGGATTTTGCCATTTCAACTGCGAGATAACCGTCGCCAGCCAGTCCCACGATCGTTAATTGAGGATACTCTCCCAGAGTTTGCTCTAACCCCAACTGCATCATGGGGTCATCTTCCACAATCAGCACTTTTAATGGGGGAAGCTCTGGAACAAGGTTTTTAGGAGAAGGTGTAGTGGACATAAATTAATCTGATTCCCACAAACAAGAAACTCAAATTTTTCAATCAAGCTATCAACACAACTTTTTATTAAAGTGGTTCACACAACGGCTCACAAGATCAATACGCTGCCAACATCCTAATGCAAACCGCTACCAGCTTTCTAATTTGAAGCCAAAGAGTTAGTGAAACGAACAGAATGAATGACCCTAGCAAACTAAAGATCAATCTCCATGCGACACTATAGCCATATCGGTTTCTGCCCATCCAGTGGCTGATATTCGCTAGGATGCTTTGGATGGAGCGCTTAAAACAGTGGGTATGAATAAAACAGGTTTTTCTGGTGGTCCGTCACCCACCGTTCAGCAAATAGCCAAGGCTTTTAGGCTCACAGGCTGGGTTAGCTTTTGGGTGCAATTGGTCTTAACGGTGGTTTCTACTATCACGTTAATTTTTGCTGTGGCAGCAGGTCGCAGTGCAGGTTCAACCTCCACGAACCCAGGCACAGGGGTTGGGGGTATTTTAACGATTATTGGGCTGGGGCTTTTGGGCTTGAATATGTTTTGGGCACTCAGCCGCTATGTTGCGTATGGGCGCAGGTTGGGCAGTGATAAAACGGTGCGTCCTAAGAAATCTGAAACGATTCAAGCGATTCGCTTTGGTTTAATGATTAGTTTGGTGGGGATGCTGCTGGCGATTTTAGGTGCCGAAACCGTGGTGGGGTTGCTGGTGAGCAAGGCACTTAGCCAGGGAATTGGGGGCTTTGTGAATACTGATCCATCGCGCTTTATTCAACCCGCAGATACCTTTGTCGTGCAGGCGAGTATTAACGTGATCTTGGCGCAGTTTGTCGGGATTGTGTCGGCGTTGTGGCTGCTAAACCAGATGAACAAATAGCGAAGTGATCCGCGATAAGATCGCGTTGTTTTCTTCCCGCTTAGATTAATAGAACTTAATTCAACTTTGCCTGAAAATAGCTGAAAGCAATGCGCTCCGGCAGATTATAGCAAGTGCTGCGCTTAATAAGCTGCTATATATGTGGCTTTTGATACAGCTTCAATTTTATAGGGTTGGTATGCCTAAACTTAGAAATTTTAAATAATTAGCCTCTAGGGTTCCGGTTCCGTTAGCTGACTAATTGAACGTCTGGTCCGAGAGAGGCAAGCCCCCACTAATTTGCTAATGGCACTTTAAGAAGGGTTACACGGCGGGAAAAAAGCCCGGGAGAAGCTGGCAATCGCTCAACAGATTGTGGCTCTCTTGGGCTTTTTTATTGAAAATATTTCTCTAGCGACAGGAGATCAATTGAGCGAAAACTGCTGTATTCCTTATAAAGAGTTTGAGTATAAAGAGTTTGAGCGATGAAATATCCAGATCCTATCGCTACGCCAGACCATGACCGCCCGCCGATCGCGATCGCAAAACTAGATATTCAAAATATCAGCAAAGTCTACCCAGGCAAGGGTGGGCAATTGTCTGTCTTGGAAAATATCCAGTTTCAGATTTATCCCAGGGAATTGGTATGTTTGGTAGGTTCATCAGGGTGCGGCAAGTCTACGCTGCTGAATATCATTGCGGGTCTGGTTGCGCCCTCATCTGGACAAGTGCTGGTGGACGGGCAATCGGTCACGGGTCGTCCCGGTTCCGATCGCGGCATGGTGTTTCAGGGCTACACACTTTATCCCTGGCTGACAGTGGCTAAGAACATCGCCTTTGGACTTCAACTACAGAAGCTATCCAAAGCAGAACAGCGCGATCGCGTCCACTATTTTTTGGATGTGGTTGGGCTGGTGCCTTTTGCCGATGCCTATCCCAAACAGTTGTCAGGAGGCATGAAACAGCGAGTGGCGATCGCCCGTGCCTTGGCAAACGAACCCGCCGTTTTGCTGATGGATGAACCGTTTGGCGCACTCGATGCTCAAACCAAAGAGCAAATGCAGCAGTTCTTACTCAATCTCTGGGAGCAAACCCATGTCACCATTCTGATGATTACCCACGATGTCGAAGAAGCGATTTACCTCTCTCAGCGGGTTTACGTGATGAGTTCCCGACCGGGACGAATGCACTCGGAAATTCCCATCCTCTTACCTGAACACCGAGAACTGGATATCAAACTTTCGCCTGAGTTTGTCGCCATCAAACGCCAGGTGATTCATGCTCTACGTGGCGACCCGATCGCCGTTTAATTTGACCCATTCATTTCTTAAAAATACTGCTGTTATGCCTAAGTTCTCTGCCCTTGTGCGATCGCTTTCTCTTGCCTTCGCCTCCTTGCTTTTAGTCGTCGCCTGCTCTCAGCAACCCAACGCCACCGCGCCCCAATCTCAGCCCCTCGTGTCTGCCACCAACAACTGGGTTGGCTATTCAGGGCATCATGTGGCAGTCGGCAAAAACTTTTTCAAAGACGAAAAGCTCAACGTTCAAGATCTCTTCTTTCAAAGCAATACCGAACAGATCACTTCCTTTCTCGCTGGCAAAGTTGATCTCGCCTGGTTAACCTCTGGGGATGCCATTCAAATCCTGGCAAAAGATCCCACCGTTAAAATCATTTACCTGGTGGACTACTCCAACGGCGCAGATGGCATTCTGGGACGAGATATTAAATCACCCCAAGATGCCAAAGGCAAAACCGTGGGTCGTGAAGATATTTTGTTTGAAAAGATTCTGCTGGCAGCATATTTACAAAAAGCAGGGCTAACCGAGAAAGATGTGGTCATCAAAAATCTAGCTGCCGCCGATGCCGCCGCCGCCTTTGGAGCAAAACGAGTAGACATGGCGGTGTCCTATGAACCCTATCTAACCAAAGCCGCCAAACAAGGCGGTGGCGAAGTTGTTTTTTCCACTAAAGGAACTAACCTGATTGCCGATGTGGTGATTGCTCGTGACCCGCTGATTCAGTCGCGCAAAACCGACCTGCAAGCCTACTTTCGGGCAGTCGATAAAGCAGTGAAATTGTTGAACGCCAATGATCCAGAGGCATTTAATATCGCAGGCAAAAAATTAGGCGTTTCAGGAGACGAGGTAAAAGAGCAGCTACAAGGCGCAAAATTATTTGACCTAGAAGGCAACCAAACAGTTGCTTTCAACAAGGCAAATCCCAACAGCCTGATTGGCAACTTGGAACTCACGGCAAAAGCGGCTTACGAGTTCAAAATCGTGCCCCAACCGCTCAAAGTCGAATCCCTATACGACGACTCAATTGTTAAATCGATGAGTTGATAGAAGCAGGGGGCAGGGATCAGGGATCAGAGAATTCCCTCACCTTTTGTCATTCGCCACTTGCCATTTTCCACCCGCCATTCGTCACTCTTACCTGAAAACCGAAACCTGCTCTCAGAAACCTGTTCCCCATGTCTACTAAGTCGGTCTGCAAAAATTGGTTCTCCACTCAACGCATTCAAGACGGTCTGTATTTGATTACAGAGCCTCACTATTACTGGTATAACCGTGCCAATCTTTGGCTGATTAAGGGGCGATCGCAGGATTTGCTGATTGATACAGGTTTGGGAGTTGCCAGTTTGCGGAACTACATTGCCTCGCTGTTGGATAAACCGCTGCTGGCGATCGCGTCTCACATTCACTTTGACCATGCAGGCGGGATGCATGAATTTGAGCAACGCGCTATCCATGGGGCTGAAGCGGAGGCGTTGAGGCAGGGCGATGATTACGAGGCACTTTGCACTCCAGAGCAAGGCTGGGTAAAGGATGAACACTTTGAATGCTTGCCCCGGTTAGATTTCACCGTTGAGCAATACACGCTTCAGGGAACTGAACCGACCCAGATTTTGCAGGAAGGGGATGTGTTGGATCTGGGCGATCGCGCCTTTGAAGTGATGCACCTGCCGGGACATTCCGCCGGATGCATTGCCTTATACGATCCACACTCCCAAGAACTTTTCTCTGGCGATGTGATCTATGACGGAGAACTGTTGGATGAACTGCATTGCAGCCACATTCCCACCTACCTCAACACCTACGATCGCCTACAAAAGTTGCCCGTCGAAACGGTGTATCCCGGTCACTATCCCATTTTTGGGCGCGATCGCTATCACCAAATCATCGGCGAATATCTAGAGCGGCGACGCAAACCCGGATGTCCCTCTGAAGGAATGGTGAGGGGCGAGAGGTGAATAAAATAGCGATCGCCTTCTCTATAAAAGAATAAAAGAACAGGATTCCAACCCTTATGACGGAAACTCTAACGGCTCAAGTGCAAGATTTGAAAGCATCCCTGGAAGCCAAGGGCGTGAAATATGCCCTTGCTAGCTTTGTGGATATCCACGGGATGTGTAAGGCAAAATCCGTGCCCCTATCCCATTTTGGGCAAATGATGGCGGGATCAGAACTGTTTACAGGCGCAGCTTTGGATGGCGTGCCCCAGGATATCAGTGATGAAGAAGTAGCAACCCATCCCGACCCTGACTCAGTCACAATTTTGCCCTGGAAGCCAGAAGTCGCCTGGTTTGCCAGCGATTTGTATGTGAAAGGAAAACCCTTTGAAGCTTGTTGCCGGAGCATTCTCAAAAAAGTGCTAGCATCAGCCGCAAGCATGGGGTATACCTTCAATCTAGGCATTGAAACAGAGTTTTTTATGCTCAAGGAAACTGACGGTAAGCCCGTTCCGGTGAGCGATCGCGATACTCTGGCAAAACCCTGCTATGACCTGCAAGGACTGTTGGATAACTACACTTGGGTCACCGAAATTGTAGAAGCCATGAACAGCCTTGGCTGGGATGTCTACTCCTTCGACCATGAAGACGGCAACGGACAATTTGAAACCGACTTCGCCTACTGCGATGCCCTCAAAATGGCAGACCGATTCACCTTCTTTCGGTTGATGGTCAAGGAAATTGCCCGCAAGCATGGATTCTTTGCCACCTTCATGCCCAAACCCTTCGCCAACCGCACAGGCAGCGGTGCCCACTACAACATGTCCCTAGCAGACATCCACACCGGAACCAATCTGTTTTACGACTCCGACGATCCACGCGGCTGCAAACTCTCCAAATTAGGCTACCAATTCATTGCAGGCATCCTCAAACACGCTCCTGCAATCTGCGCCGTGATCGCTCCCACGGTCAACAGCTACAAACGCCTGGTTGCCAGAGGCAGCATGTCCGGCTTCACTTGGGCACCCGTGTATCGCTGCTATGGCAATAACAATCGCACCAACATGATCCGGATTCCCCTAGCAGGTGGACGGGTGGAATGCCGCGCCGCCGACATTTCCAGCAATCCTTACCTAGGGGCAGCAATTATCTTAGCCGCCGGATTAGAAGGTATCCGAGAAGGGCTAGATCCGGGAGAACCCCACACCGAAAATATGTATAACTACAGCCTGGAACAACTCGCCGCCATGGGAGTTCAAGTCTTGCCCCGCAACCTGAGTGACGCGATCGCCGCTTTTGCCAGCGACCCCCTCAGCGAAACGACCTTCGGCACCCTGATGTACAACACCTACATTCAATTCAAATCTCAAGAATGGGAAGACTATCACACCCACATCTCCGACTGGGAAATCCAGCGCTACCTAAAATTCTTTTAAAGATCGGTGTGATATCCAACCTGTAGGGAAGGGCGTAGCATACGGTCAAAAATCTTGCAATTAAAGCAGATCCATCTGCCGAATGCTAAGCCCCTAACAAATCTCGCTCTCTCAACCCCGAATTCCGAACCCCGAACCCCAATGACTCCATCCAACCTTGTAGCACCCCCGCCCAACGTCCGCCAACATCGCTATCTCGAACCATCGGTTTTCTGGAGCATTCGCCAAGGCTTTTCAAAACGACTGGCACTGGCGATCGCTAGCGTCGCCCTGATCGTCCCTCTACTCATTTGGTCGGCAGTCAGCTACAGCGGCTTGGTTACGCCCCTCTTTCTACCAGCGCCCACGGTTGTCGTTGCCGCTGGAATCAAGATGTTTACAGAAGATAACCTGCTGTTTGATGTACTGGTGAGCAGCGGTCGAGTCTTAGCAGGCTTTCTCGTCGCTGCCATCATTGGCGTTCCTCTAGGAATTGCTATGGGCACCTTTCACAGCATGGATAGCCTGTTTGCGCCCTTGGTTGGCACCGTGCGCTATATGCCCGTGACTGCATTTGTGCCCCTAATTGTGATTTGGCTCGGATTGGGCGAAGTCTCCAAAATCCTGATCATCATGCTGGGTGTCGTGCTGTACAACGCCATCATGGTTGCCGATGCCGTCAAGTTCATTCCCAACGAGATGATCAATGTGGCGTATACCTTGGGTGCAGGTCGCCGGGATGTGTTATTCAAGGTGATCATGCCTGCTGCCTTTCCCAGCATTCTCGACACTCTGCGCGTGAATATTTCCGGTGCCTGGAACTTTTTGATCATCGCTGAACTGGTTGCCGCTCAAAACGGGTTGGGCTTCAAAATCATTCAAGCTCAACGGTTTTTGCAAACTGAGAAAGTGCTGTTTTGCATCGCTGTGATTGGCGTGATTGGCTTGGTGATTGACTATGGACTGAAGTGGATATCTCATAAGTTAACTCCGTGGGCAGACCAAGTTCGGCATTAGTTGGGATTTAGGGGGCGGCTTCGATGTGCGCGCTCAGCCGAATGAGGTCAAAGTCACTGATCATTTGCACTCGCCATTCGTAGCTTGTCATTCGTAGCTTGTCATTCGTAACTCGTAACTCGTTATTCGCCATTCGTAACTCGGCATTTACCAGGGGATTTAATCATGTTCACTTTAGATATTCAACGAACGGCTGTTATTTGCATTGACTTTCAAACGGGAGTGTTTACGGGAGAGTGTGCTTTGGCTTATGTGGGGGCAGCGGAGGTGTTGCCCAAGGCGAAACACGTTTTAGCAGCGGCTCGTGCGGTAAAGCTGCCGATCATTCATCTTCAAGAAGTGCATCGTCAGGAGATGGTGGACTTTGGGCGAGAGCTAGATGGCGCGGAACCTGTACATTGTTTGGAGACCTGGGAAAGCACCCAGTTTCATCCAGAATTGGCTCCGATCGCTGGAGAATTCACCATCTGCAAACGTCGCTACAGCAGTTTTTTTGGCACCGACCTGGAAATCTTGCTGCGCGGACTTAAGGTTGACACGTTGGTGTTGATGGGATCGATGACCAATGTGTGTGTTCACTACACTGCCGTGGATGCTCACCAGCGCGATTATCACTTCCATGTGATTGAAGACTGCTGTATTGGCTCCAATTGGGAGGCTCACTGGGCAGCGCTTAATGCCATGACCTATCTGCAAAAGCAAGCGCGGATTCACCACCATGAGTTTGTTGAAGCAGTAGAAACAGGATGCTGTGTATCTAACATGACAGACCAGCGCCTCATAGTCGGATAAACCCTTATCCATGGTTCTGAATTAGGGTATGTCAAATAGATTGTGTCAAAGATAAAAGATCACAGTGGAAAGCGATCGTCGTAGGCGATTGCAAACCGATTTAAAGCAGGCTTCCAATCTTTAATTGGCATCGTCCATTTTTTGGAGATATTTTGAATTGCCAAGTAAACCACCTTGAGCGCAGACTCATCGGTAGGAAAAGCTCTGTGATTCTTCAAAACCTTTCGCAGGGTCATGTTGACTGACTCAATCGCATTGGTCGTGTAGATGGCTTTGCGAATTTCGGCAGGGAAAGCAAAGAAGGGGATAATCCTTTGCCAGTGATTCATCCAGGACTTGCTGATGGTGGGATATTG